>DAOVNB010000012.1 GCA_030630425.1 archaeon
CCTGAGGTTTACTGAAATGAAAGTAAAGATACTTTCCAAAAAAAAGATATTCAAAGGCATTCCTGACGAAATTACAGTTTATGAGCATCACGAGAGATACTTAAAAAACATACCCAACATGCCTGAAATTGTTGCATCATCAAGAAAAACTAAAGTCGAGGCAATATTCCACAAAACCCGGCCGATTTTCGGCCTGCAATTCCACCCCGAGAAAAGCGGAAAATACGGAGAGAAAATATTTAAGAATTTTGTTGATTTGTGCTATTCTTAATCACAACAATCGCGCCGTAAGATAGCGTGTCCATGAAAAGCATCTAAAAACTCTTGTTTTTCCTTGCCACCCATATCTTTGCGTTCCATAAATATTGGACCTATATCTGTGGAATTCATTAGGTCTGTAGAAACCAGTTCACTGTCGTGTGCCCCGTCATAAGAAACCCGGAAATAGACTTTTGGGCGTTGTTCTCTGGATGCTGAACCCTCATCCAATTCATCACCCAATAATTCATTAATAGAATTTACATGCTCATTCCATATTCTGGCTACTTCCTCTCCAACCTCTTTTAGGTCGGAATAGAGTTCTGTCTGTAAATCCAGTGTATTTATTTCTTCCAGATAACCTTTTGAGGCGAAAATGTTGTTTTCGATTTCACCAGCACGGTATGTGCATTCTATACTGGCTCGATAGCGATTTCCAATTTCATGGTGATTTAGCTTATACACTTCAATTTCAAAATCTATACGTTTTGTGTTTTTCAGTGTTTCTTCTAATCCCAAAATCATATTTTTATAATGCCTGGGAATATATTTAAGCCTTTGCTACTATTGTGGGGTGCAATGGAATTAAATATATTTTTGCTTCTTTAATATCCATGCAAGAGACATATCAAAAAATCGCTGAAGGAATAAAAATACTTGGCGAAGAGATAAATCCAAACGACATTGTTATCCCTATTGGTCTTGATGGCGCTATTGTTTATCATCTTCTTGTTGATTACTATGGTAAAAAGAGATTAGAATATCCCAACTTTCTTGGAAACACATGCAATTTAAGCTCTAAAACAGAAACAAACTCCGAAAAATTCGAAAATATACTGGCTGAAAACAGGGAAAAAGCAATATATGCCCTTGACATGCGCACAGTAACCGGCGGGCTTGGCGAAAAATTAAGAGAACTTGCAAACGATTCTAACTTAGTATACGCAGTTCTTTTTGACCCCAACGGCCATGCGGATTGGTGCGCCTTTAACGAAGCATTTGAAGAAAGAATAATCTGGCTTTCAAAAAAAGATTATGAAAAGCTAAATATAGAAAAAATAACACATGAGTATATCGAAAAAATGCCGGCAGTAAAAGAAATCAAGAAATACATTAATTAGAATGTCCGTTTCTTCTGCTCTTTTATCTTAGCGTCGCTTTCAGCCCATATCTTGCTGCATCCGGAGCATACATACCCGCCATACATATTAAGATGAGGCATATGTTTCATTTTGGATGAGCCGCAGTCAGGACATTTGATAGTTTTATTCTTCATTACTTTTTCAAGAAGCGATTCAGATTCAAAGTCCATACAATTCACTTGCTTTCTAATTGACAGAATAACTTTTTAATAGTTGGTGTTTTTGTTCAAAAAACCAAAAGAAGGCAGTTTGTCCGAAAATGACGGCAAAATATGGCTTTTATTTTGTGTTTCAATATTCTTTTTTGCTATAAATTCAAGCTGGGAGATTGATTTTATCATCCCTTCAAAAGCTTCCTGGGGCGTGCCGTAAGGGCTGAAATACTTGTGGACATCGCCGTCTGACCAGTGTTTTGTGCACATGTAATAAAGATGGTCTGAAGTCTGCAGGTTTCGCCATACTCGAAGAAGCGTTGCATCGCCTGTTTCTTTGACAATATGCCCGACTCTTTCAAGCTCTTTAAAAACAAGCTGCTGCATATCATTTCCAAGCCATGCAGACGAATCCCGCTCCAAATCCGCCCAGGATATTGTGTTAAATACTGAGACATCCAATTCCCCCCGTTTAGGGTATCGCTCTATTACTTCTGTTGGTGTTGCAAAATCAACATGGTCCCATTTCATTATTTCATAAGGCAGCTGCTTTAAGAACCAGAATATTCCTGTGTCTTCCCATTGGTGCTCTCCAAAAGTCTCATAATCCATAAACAGGTTTATTGTCTCTCCCTGGCATGCCGCAACCCATGAGCTGTATTTTTCAGCAGTCACAGGCCATCCTTTAAACCAGCGCGCGGAAAACCTGTAAGACATGTCATCTGAAAGCCTGTAATGGCGAAGAAGAATACCGATATCTGCGTCAGGGACTTTGTACACATGTTCCGGTGAGCGCCAGCCGTTAAGTATCCACTCAATGCCTTCTGAAAGCATACCAACATAGCCCATTTTTTCAACTGTTTTTGCAATCAGGTTGTTAAAAAGAAGCTCGGTGTTCCTGAATACCTTTGCCTTGTATCCTAGAAGGCTTTTTACAGCCTCTTGGCTCATTTTTACCTGGTCTATGAATTCCTCGCGGTTCACTCCCTTGCCCCAGAAGCTTGAAAGTGAATGAAAATATGTCTCATTCAGGAATTCAACGCACCCTGTTTTTGACAGCTGCCTGAATGATTCAAGAAGGTCGGGCTCGTGGCGCTCCAAAGTGTCTAAAAAAACACCTGAAAGAGAATAAGATATCTTGAATTTTTTCTTTTGTTTTTTGTAAAGGTCAATCTGCTCGAGCATAACATTATTTGCAGGAAAATAGCATTTGCCTGCAACTTTATGCATTACTTCGCGGTTTTTAGTTTCATCAAAGATTGCGTTTTCAAGCTTTTCGGCAGTCTTTATATCCCGGACATTAATCATGTGTCCCGGCATTATCCTTCGCGGTTGGTGCACCTGAAAATAAAAACATACTGAAGACATTGTATACCCCTAAAATTGTTTAGTTTTCTTTAGAATCCTCATTATTTATATGTTGTTAGAGGAATAGTTAAGCATTAATCAATTATTGGTTTGCGCTTACAAACTTTACTGCTTTCCAGTCTGCATTTTCGTATTCTTCTGCTATGCGCCTGTAAAGCTCTTTTGTATTTTTTGAGACAACTGACCAGGTGTACATGTTTTTTATCTTTTCTTTTGCGTTTTTTCTTATATTATCTGCAAGGTTTGTATCTGCAAGTATCCGGTTTATTCCCCAGCTGAGCGATTCTGAATGGTTGGGCCATACTTTTATCCCGTCTTTTTCCTGTTCTATAATCTCTGAAAGCCCGCCTGAATCAGCAACAACAACGGGAGTTTCTGCAGCCATGGCTTCAAGTGCGACAATCCCGAAAGGCTCGTATCGTGAAGGGACCGCAACAACATCGGAAACTTTGTAAAGTGCGTTCATGACTTTATCTTCAATAAATCCTGTAAACGCTACTTTGTCAGCGAACCCAAAATCATGCGCCATTTGCCGGCATTTGTCTGTAGTGTATCCTTTTCCGGCAATGATAAATTTTGCATCAGGGTTTTTTTCAAGAACTTTAGGGACCGCACCCATAAGGACATCAAGCCCTTTTTCCCAAACATGGCGGCCTACAAAAAACACAATTTTTTCATGCGGCAGCGAGTATTTTGACTTTACTTCATTCAAATCAAGTGATGTTTCAAGGCATTCTTCACAAACCCCATTAGGGATGACTTCTACTTTATCCCATGGCACACCGAATGCAGAGCATACAGCATCTTTCATATAGTGCGAACAGCAAATGGTTTTCCAGGATTCAAAAACAATCCGCCCCTCAAGGTCATGTATAAGCTTTTGCCGGTCCTCGTAAATGCCTCCGCGCCTTCCAAGCTCCATAGAGTGTATTGTGACTACAAGCGGTTTTCTGTATATGTGCTTTAAAGTTATGGCCGCTGTTGAGACCAGCCAGTCGTGCGCATGAATCAGGACAACATCTTCATTCTCATTTAAAATTTCTGATGCCTGGTTTGCCATAAGCGTGTTCATCTGAAGCGCCCAGGACGGAAAATCTTCTGCCGGGATATGGTCGGAATCAAAACGGTATATTTTGACGCCGTCTTTTTCTTCAAACCCATGTTCTCCTGAATATGCGCAGGTTATGACAATAGGAGTTATGCCGTCTTTTGCCTGCGCCTTTGCAAGCGCTTCAACATGCGTTGCAAGCCCGCCAATTTTATTTGGCGGATATTCCCAGGTAAGATGTATTATTTTCATAAAAATACCTTAATGCGTTGTTTGTGATTGCCTGTCGTATCTCCATTTTTCCCAGTTTTTCATGACCCAGGAATAATCTCGTGCAATGTCTTTTGTCCAGTTTATGTTTGTGGGGTCCACAACATTCACTTTCTTTTCAGGGGGCGAATAGAACTTAAGAAGCTCGTTTTTCATCCATTCTTCGTTTACGACAATCCGGTCTGATAATTTGCTTCCGCGCCATTCTATCTGCTTTACAGCTTCAGTGAAGTTGTTGTTGATTCCCGGTGTTCTTTGTTCCTGAAGCGAATAATAGTTTATAAAAAGCGGCTTTCTCATGGCGGCCTGCAGGTTTAGGCCCGCCGGAAACATTGACCATTCGTGCGCGTGGATTAAGTCTATATTCCCTTCCTTGTGGTATATGTCTGCAACAGCCTTTCCTATTTCCATTCCTGTTGTGATTGCCCATGTGAGCGGAGAATATGATTTTATAGTGTTTCCGATATAGTGGACATTTACACCTGCAAGCTCGTCAGAAAATCCGACTTTCCAGGGGTCAAATGTAACGACATGCGTGTTTATGCCTTTATGCACCAGCGATTCTGCAAGCTGTTTTGACTGCAGGGATATGTCAGAAATTGTCCGCGGCAGATAATCCGGAGTTATAAGAACAACATTTTTCGGCTTTTTAGAGTATTCAATATCTCCCGGCGCAAGATTTAGCTGTTTTATTATTTTTTCCAGTATTTTCTGATTTAGTTTTTGCTGTTCGTTTTGGCTCATTAATCCACCGTTAATATAACCTATTTTATTGCTGCGTTATGGGCTTTTATGTAATTTTCTCCAAGAACTTTCCAATCCGTGATTTGTGCAAGGCGGTTTGCTATTTGTTTTTCTTCTACAATCTCATTTTTGTTCATGGTAATTATTTCATAAAGCTTGTTTTTAAGGTCTTCAACACAATTTTCGTATTTTTTACCCTCTCTTTTAAGTATATATATTCCGCGATCTTTTTTATCATTAAGTGCGATTTTTCTGTTTTCGTCTATGAACTTGCCGAATCCCGCATAGTCTGTTGTTATGGAAAGGCACCCGTTTGCAGCGCATTCGACCGGCGTATACCCCCAGGGCTCGTAGAATGATGGGAACACACCAAGGCTTGAGCCAATAAGGAATGCATTATAGTTAAGCGACAAAAGCCTGTCTGCATTTGAAAGGTACGCAGGATAAAATATCACTTTTACACGGTCTTCATCACGGTTCAAAAGGCCGTTTGCCTTAAAACCTTTTATTGTGCTGTCATTGCTTGCATCATATTTGAGGTTGAACGCACACAGTGGCGGAGTATGGCCCTCTTTTGAGCGGAACACAATCATCTGTTTTTTTATTTCCTGTATGCGTTTTTCTGTCAGGTGCTCTTTTAGTGCTTCCCGTATATCTTTACCGCGGGTAATTGCGTTTATAAGGGCATGCTTTACTCCTGGCAGAAGATCGTCAACATAATTCTCGATTTCCTTGAAAAGAGTTATGTCTTTAAGCACATCAACATTTTCCCCGTCAGCATCTGCAGGAATCAAAAAGAAAGCAAATACATCCTTGTCGCTTTTCTCGTTTTTAAGCTTCTGGTTGAGCCTGCCAAGGGATTCTGTAAACACATCAAGCCCTTTGTTGTGGTATTCATATCGCCCGGCAATAAACATTATTCTCGGGTCTTCTAGATTTACATCATAATATGGCCTAAAATATGCGCGAAGAAAATTCATTATTTTTGTCTTGTTCTGTTTGTGCATGTATGACAGGTCTTCCATGCTTGGATAATTTGATATGCTAAGGCCATTTGGAAGTATTACGGCCGGCGTTTTTCCTAAAATGTATTCTGCTTCTTTTGCTGTTGTCTTTGATACGGTTGTAAATACATCTGCGTTTTTTGCACATGCAACCTCTGTTAAGTGTTTTGCTTCAACACCGTAATGGTATGCTTTTTGGGGGTCAATAGTAATGCCTTTTTTAAGGCCAGATTCAATTTCTGCGTGAAGATTTTCATTTACCCCCGCCATGGTCCGCCCAAGCATTGTTGCATGTGTTGTAAACACGGTCCCGACATTTGATTTTGCGCTTTTTAGATACAGAAGCCCTGCTCCTGCCATCCATTCGTGAAACTGCGCAACGCATTTTTTAGGCTTTATTTTTTTTGAAATCTCGTCAATCAGCATTCCTGCAGTATGGCTGAAACATACAGGATCATCAAACCAGCTGTCTGCACGGATAGAATCTATGTTGTATTTTTTCCACAAATCAGTCTTTATCTGGTTCTTGTTTTTTTCTGCAAAAACTGAAAAATCAATAAGTATCGCTCTTGGGTTTCCGTCAATATTCCATGTCCCCAAATGGCATTTTATTCCCCGGCTTTTAAGTTTCATAAACGCGTCTTTAAATTCGCCTGCATCTTTTTCTGTGAATTCTAACTTGCTTTTGCCTTCAAACCACGGGCCTATTGTGATGTATCCCGCATTATATTTTTCAAGCATAACTGGTGCTTTTGATGCGATTACCGTATAAATGCCGCCTACCTTATTTGCGACTTCAAAAGACACCTCAAAGAAATAATCCGCCCTTGCATCCATTTTAATCTCCTTTATTCTTTACACCGTTTGAAACTGAATTAGTCATCACTTCAAAGAAGGAACCTTTATTTTACACTAATAAGTAAACTATAGCCTTTTCTTCCTTCTTTTCAAGAATTAACTAATTATATATAGTCCTTTGTTTAAATAATTTATAGATTATTATGATTGAATGGACGATTGAAAAAAACAAAGCAACCGGCTTTTCTTCAAAGACAAACACCCTGTCTGCCGGTGCGTATTTCATCCATAGGGATGTTGACACCGGGTTTTCATCCAAATGGTCGGGTATTTGGGCGCCAGAGAACAAGCTATTCGATTATTTTGCATTTAAGATAAACAATACCTGGCTTTCGCCTGCAGATGTAAGCAAAGCAACCATAAGGCCATGGAAAATCGCATATTCTCATGAGCCGAAAAATTGTGATTTTCAGGCAAAAGAAATGATTTTTGCAGCAGACAACGGTGTTGTTTGCCTGCTTTCTTTAAAGAACACATCCAAAGAGAAAAAAGAGTTCAATCTTGTGCTTGAGGCTGCGGCAAACATACGGACAAAACAAGAAAACTGGCATGAAAGAACATACAATACAGAATTCAATGAAATACGAAAATGCGTTCGCATAAAATCATCAATTGGAGAGGCTGTTTTTGGCGCAGGGCGGCTTGAAGATATCGAAGTTAATTTTAGCGGTATTGAAGAGTATAAAGACCACTACCCTCAAAGCAAACAAAGATGTTTTGTTCCTGGAGCATACAACATAAAAATAACTCTTGATGTAAATGAAACATGCGACATACCATTTATTTTCACAAAAAACATATCTGATTTTGATATACTGCACACAACATGGCTTGATTGTCTGCAGGATGCAGATGCTGTTTTTGCATACAATGAAAATACTGCAAATATAAGCACACCCGTTGCCGGACTTGACCGCGCATTTGTGTCAAACACACACGTGCTTAAAGGCCTTGTAAACAACGCGTTTTTTGGGCAGGGCATGTTTGCAGGATATCCGTGGTTTTTGGAATTCTGGAGCAGGGATACTCTTTGGAGCGCGCTTGGGCTTCTTGATGCAGGCGAATTTGAAACAGTAAAGAATCTTTTAAGGACAATGGCGGCATTCCAGCAAAAACAAATTCCAACACAAATAATGCTTGACGGGACCGCGCAGTATTATTCCAAAGATGTGGATCCATTGTTTTTGATTGTGCTTCACAGGTATATAAAAACAACAGGAGACCGTGAGTTTGCAGAAGAGCTTAAAAACACAATAAACACAATAATTATGGGTCTTGATGCGAAAGGCGGCCTTGTTTCAAACAATCCTGAAGGCACATGGATGGATTCAATTGAACGCCCGGGAACTGCAATAGACATACAGGCTTTATGGGCAAAAGCTCTTGAAAACCAAAAAATAGGCATCGGGCTTAAAAATACCCTGAAGAAATTCTGGAGCAAAAAAGACAGGTATTTCTATGATACTTATGGCGAAAACAAAGAAATGATAAAAACCGCAAATGTTCTTGTGCCTTTAATGTTCGGCCAGGTTCCTGCAATGAATGCCCGCTCAGCACTTAAAACCGTAAAGGCTGAACTTTCAAGCTTTTTTGGCATACAGACCCGAGGCACAAAAGAAAAAGGTTTTGACCCGCAAGGGTACCACACAGGCGCTGTCTGGGGGCTTACAACCGGTTGGGGGGCATGCGCTTTTTTAAATTATGATATGATTGATGACGGCATAGAATGCCTGAAAGCACTTGCATATGACAATGACCGCTTCGGAATAGGCGCTCTTTCCGAATGCGTTGATGCAGCTACAGGCGCACTTCTTGGATGCCCGCAACAAGGCTGGTCATCAGGGCTTTTGGTGCATGCAACTGACAGCTATCTTTTCGGCATAAATGCGGACATGATAAAAAAAGAGATTGAAATTGAGCCGAAACTTTCCAATGACTGGGGTCATATGTATAGGCACGGAAAGAAAATAGGAAATTCATCATTCGACATGACAATAGATAGGACAGCTTATGGCCTTAAGATAAAAATCGTTTTTGACGAAAAAAACGACGACCTAAATTGCAAGCTCACACTCCCAAGCGAGTATGTCAAAATAACTGTAAATGGCACTTTAAAAACAAAGAATTTCGAGGGCTCCAAAGCAAAATTCCGGATGGATGAAGTTGTCGAGATTTTGGCAAAGAAAGCAGATGTTTGAGTTAAAAGTATTATTAATTACGTATCGCCACTATTTTTTTGCAGACTCAATAAATTGGTTTTTGCCCCAATCATAAACCATTCTTGTTATTAATTGATTTACGACATTTCCGTAAAGGAACAGGTCGTTATCTTCTATATTGCTTAATTTTATTATTTCTTCATCTATTTGTTTTGTGAAATTAGATATGCCTTCTTTGGAATAGTTTGGCTGAGTTCTTAATTTAATCAACTCTTTTGTAACTTTAATAATGTCTTCTTGTGTTTTTTCAGGCATGCTTTCTTCAATTATGTTTTTGTATGTATTTTTTGCAACATAATGTGTGTGTTTATTAAAGTCTTCATCAAAAACGGTTTTATCTCCAAAAATATGATTAGACAAAACAGATTGTATGTTTTTATAGATGCTTTCTTCATTCAATTGTCTTGCGGCTTCAATAAATTGATGTTCGCTCCACTTATATACTGTTTCTCTTATTAATTGCTCTACAATCGGAAAATAAAAGGTATTAGGTTGTTTTTCTTTTTTTAATTGTTCATCTAAGTATTTGATTATTTCTATTGCCATGGGGTCAAAAGAATCTCTTGATGGTAAATTATCTATTGAATCTATGCCTTTCAAAGAAACAAGGGTGCTAAGCGTTTCCTCGGGTATTTCGGGCATCTTACCATCAATAATATTATTTATTGTTTCAAGCCCTGAATTAATTTTCGTGTAAATATCTCCAAGATACATCAATTCATCCATTATGCCTATCAGTTCTTTTGGTGATTTTTGAGGAATTATTTCTTTTATGTTGGATTTATATATGGAATCTGCAATAAAATACACTTTGCTTTCATCAGGTGGACTGTTATATATTTTAGCTCCAAGAGGCGGTTCAGATAAAAGAGTTTCAAGAAAATCAGCATTTAAAGAATATATTTTTTCCATTTCAACACATTATGGCTTTAACGGTCAAATTTATAAATGTTCTTATCGTAACTACTTTCTAATTAATAACTTTATTTTTCAGCAACCAAAAAATACTCATGTATGGGTGGTTTTTTGTGTCCATGTCTTTCAGCACCCGTCAGGCGTCCCCGAAAACTCAGCAGAACTGCCGCAGGTTGTAGTTGCCCGCACTGCCGCGAAAGTATCGCATGTAAACATGCATGAGTCATTTTCAGCGAAATACATATCCCCGACTTCCAAAGGAACCTCTGCAGAATTAAGCATGCACACTTCGCCTGTGGTTGTTGCAACCCATGCGTTCTTAAGAACCGTGTCCTCAAGCCCTTCGCTTGAGATTAAAGCATGCACTTTTGTTCCTGTCCCACTGTAGGTGATTGAAAGCCCACTTACAGACAGGTTTCCTGCATCCGAAAATTCAAATTCAAGAGGAACATCACAGTATCCCGGAACGCTTTCAACGCACGTTGAAAGATAGCTGTTGATTTCTGCTGAAAAACCCGGCATAGAAACAGAAGTTGTCAGATTCCCCGTGCCCGTATAAACCCGGTTTCCGTCAACAGAGAAGTTGACATTTGATGGATATTGCGGTTCGGGTGGTTCTGCTGCTATTTGGTTTCTACTCATTGTAAGATATAAAGCCATATCTCCATCGAGGTAGTCTTGTTGAGTATACAACGGAGGAGAAGAGCCTTCG
>DAOVNB010000078.1 GCA_030630425.1 archaeon
AATGTCGACCACTCAAAAATATTATTTTTGTTGTGGTATTCTATTGTGTAGCCAAACATCCTGCACACTCTTTGTTTTGGGGGTTATATATACTTGTCGCAGGACAGTTGCGCACATAAAAAACCGGTCGTGAAACAGTTGTTATTTTTCAATTTAGAGCCTAAATAAAGCTTCTAATTGTTCCAAGAACAAAATTAAGCAATAGAATCAAAAATAAAGCAATAATCTGTATTTTCCTTTCTGAAACCACTAACATCACGCATTTTGCAGGAAAACATCCATATCTCCAGAACAATAAATACATTTAATTAATTTGTTCATCTCAAAAACAAGTCATGATAAGAAAAATAAACATTTCTCCTGCAGAAACTCTTGTTTTAGGCAAACTCCCGAAAGGGTGCAGGCAATGTATAAATGGCGAGAAGCTTGTGCTTTTTGTGCACGGCATATGCCATCGTGACTGCTTTTACTGCCCGCTGTCAGAAAAAAGAAAAAACAAAAAAACAACATCTGCAAACGAGGCAGAGGTAAAAGAAGACAAAGACATGATAAAAGAAGCACAACTTTCAGGCGCGTCAGGTGCTGGCATAACCGGTGGCGAACCTTTGATAAATCTTGAAAATACACTGCATCATATTCGGCTCCTAAAAAAAACATTTGGCAAAAAATTCCATATACATCTATATACTTCAGGAGACCATGCAGATGAAAGCACACTAAAAGCGCTTGAAGATGCTGGTCTTGATGAATTGAGATATCATATACGGCATGACAATTGGGGAATATTGAAAAAAGCACAGAACCGAAAATTTAAAGTCGGTGTTGAGATTCCGGCAATTCCCGGCGAGCTTGAATACTTAAAAAAACTCACAACATATCTTGACAAAACCGGGATTGATTTTCTTAATTTAAACGAGTTTGAAGTATCTGAGCTGAGCGCTAAAAAAATGGCAGAAAAAGGATTTAAAACCGATGGCGCGTGGTATAATTCGGTTGTCGGCAGCAAAAAAACAGCGAAAAAATTAATTGAATTTGCAGCAAAAAACACGAAAAATATCTCTGTTCATTTCTGCGAGTCAAAAGTAAAGGACGCTTATCAATTCAAAAATCGCCTGAAGCGCCGTGCGAAAAACATAAGAAAGCCGTTTGAGACAATATCTGGTGGGTTTCTTCTTAAAAAAGGGGCCGTCATATCCAAAAACCCAAAACAAGAAATACTAAAGCTTAAACACGAGCTAAATTTAAAAGACACTGATTTTTTTGTGCGTCCTGAAAAAAACCGGATTGAAATGTCTGTAAGCAATGCAAAAAAAGCATCAAGAGAGGGTTACGAAGCACAGGTAATAGAAGAACTTCCATCAGCTGATGCATTCGATATGGAAATTACACCAATATGGACAAAAAAGCAATCTTTTTAATACATTAATAAAAATATAGTCTTGGCTGTGATTAAACCGCCCCCGTCTGAACCAAAGATGAAGATAAGAGTAGCTTATGAGCCACTAAGTAATTACTTGTTTAATATGTGATTTGCATGGCGGCATTGTGGAATATAGTTGCAGGAACCATAAAAGAGTCAGACATTGTTCTTGAGGTGGTCGATGCAAGATGCGTTATGGACACAAGATCAATTAAGCTTGAAAAGCTTGCACAACGATTCAATAAAAAAATTGTGATTGTCGTAAATAAGACTGACTTAATTTCTAACGAATCTCTTAATATGCTGAAAAAAAATATAGATCTTTCAAGAGTTTTTGTTTCATCAAAAAAAAGGTTTGGAACCAGAGAGCTTAAAGAGGCAATATTCAAAAGGTCGAAAAAGAATGAGTCTGCAAAAGTCTGTGTTGTGGGTTATCCAAACACAGGGAAATCCTCTGTTATAAATCTTCTTATAAGAAAAAAGAGCGCAAAAGAATCCTCGCAACCGGGATACACAAAAGGAACGCAATGGCTGAGATTGAAAGATAACATAATGCTTTTAGACACCCCAGGCGTTGTTCCGCAGGATGAATATTTTTCAGTCCTTAAAAGCAACATCCGCCCGGAATCTGTTGAGGACCCTGAAAGTTTTGCAGAAGAGCTCTTGGAAAAAATAAAAGATTCAAGAGATAATAACATCAAAGAAATATACGGCATAGGGTACAAAGATATAGACTCTTTTCTGTCAGTTGTTGCCAGTAACGCTTGTTACTTTAAAAAAGGAGGAATACCTGATACCGGCAAGGCGGCGCGAAAAATAATAATTGACTGGAACGCAGGAACACTAACGGCTTTTTGGTATTGATGCGTGTTGGTGGCTAGGCAGCATAAAACAAAACCCTGTAGTTATATATACCAAGAATAACAATATTTTATATTATGAAATCATTTTTCAATCCAAAATCTGTTGCAATAATCGGAGCCTCTGAAAATCCGAAAAAACTCGGCCACACAGTAATGAAGAACTTTATGGAATTTGATTTCAAGGGAAACATATACCCTGTGAATCCTAAAGCTGATGAAATACTTGGAAAAAAATGCTTTAAGAGCGTTCTTGACATTAACGGTTCAGTTGATTTGGCTGTGGTTCTTGTGCCTTCGCAATTTTCAAACACAGTTGTTCTTGAGTGCACAAAAAAGAATATTCCGGCAGTTGTTGTGATTACAGCAGGATACCGGGAGCTTGGAACTATAGGCATTGCGCGCGAACAGGAATTAAAAGATATAATTAAAGGAACAAAAACCCGGATTGTAGGGCCAAACTGTATAGGGCTTTTTGACCCTTTTGCAAGAACAGACACACTGTTTTTGCCGGACTACAAACTTAAGCGGCCCCCTCAAGGCGAAATTGCGTTCATAAGCCAGAGTGGTGCTTTTGGTGCGGCAGTTCTTGACTGGGCGGCAACAGAAGGTATCGGCATTTCTCATTTTGTAAGTTATGGGAATAGGGCCGATGTTGATGAGATTGACCTGATAAGATATTTCATAAAAGACAAAAAGACAAAAGCAATACTGTTGTATATTGAAGGCGCAAGAAACGGGCGGGCTCTTTATGAATGCATAAAAAAAGAATCAATGAAAAAGCCGATAATAATACTTAAAGCCGGAAAATTTCAGGCAGGTTCAAAAGCAGCATCGTCGCATACAGGAAGCCTTGCAGGGTCGTACACGGTGTTTAGGGCAGCAATAAAACAATCGGGCGCGATTGAGGCAGAAACCTCTGAAGACATGTTTGATTATGCCCGTGCGTTGGCATACCAGCCAAGACCTAAAGGAAAAAATGTTGCAGTTCTTACAAACGGCGGGGGGTTTGGTGTTTTGGCGGCAGATGCTCTTGAAAAATACGGTTTTTTAATACCTCAATTAAGCAAAGGCACAATAAATAAAATCACATCAATTATGCCTGATTATGCAACAATACACAATCCAATTGATATTATAGGCGATGCGGATTCAAACAGGTATGCTGTTTGCTTAAAGGCACTCATGGATGACAATGAAATAGATGCGGTAATTGTCTGTACACTTATGCAGACGGCTTCCCTTGAGCCGGAAATTGTGGATGTGCTGTCAAATGCAAATGAAAAGAAAAGAAAACCCCTTCTTGTGGTTTCTGCGGGCGGGGAATACACACAGATACTTCTAAAAAGCCTTGAAAAGGAAGGAATCCCTGCATATCCATCACCTGAACGGGCAGTAAGGTCACTAAAAGCATTATATGATTCAAAAAAATAATTTGTTGTGGATGTTATGAAACCTAAAATAAAAAAAATAAACAATTACATCACACTTGTTTCTCTTGGCGGCGTTGATTCAAATTTTTATCTTTTAGGCCGCCGCATGATTGTGGACACAACAACAGGCCTGCATAAAAAAGCACTTGCATATGCTTTAAGGCAATTGGACATAGCAGAAGTTGATATAACAACCGTGATTCTTACACACGAGCATTTTGATCATATCGGAGGGCTTGATTTATTCAGAAACGCAAAAGTCTTAGCATCTGAACAGGCCGCAAAAGTATTGGAAAGCGCAGACGAAAAAAAATCATATGCTATGTTTTTTAACGGCAAAATCTCTTCAAGAAAAACAGCAGCCCGCCTCAAGGATAAAGATATTGTGCGGATGGGCGATACAGTTATTGAAATAATACACACACCCGGCCACAGCGAAGGAAGCATATGCTTATACATTAAGGAAGATAAAATCCTTATTTCCGGAGATACGGTTTTTGCGGACTCAATAGGCCGTGTAGATCTTTTGGGCGGCGATGAAAAAGAGATGATAGAATCTCTTGAAAAGCTCGAGGATCTAGAAATTGAAATGATTCTTCCAGGACACGGGGAGATTGTTGAAAAAGAAGGCACCAAACACATAAAAAACATCCTTGACAACTTAAAGAGTATATGATAAAAAAATTCTTAGAGTTTATTCAAAACATAAAAAAAGAAGATCAACTCGCAATAATATATCACACCGACGCGGACGGTGTCTGTTCTTCAGTAATTGCTGCAAGATCTCTTGAGCTTTTGGGTATATTACCGGTATTTGTTTTCACGCAAGGTGCCGGCAATATAACAATAACCGAAAAGACAATAAAACAACTTGCAAAAAAAAACATAACAAAAGTGATTATACTTGACCTTGCCGTTGATTCAGACCCAAAGCCAATAAAAAAAATAGAGGA
>DAOVNB010000016.1 GCA_030630425.1 archaeon
ATAACTGTAAACGGGACAATGCTTATTTTCAATTACACAACAACGATTACAGAAAAACCTGTTTTACTAATAGTAAACGACACCAATCTTACGGCAAACGCAACTTTTTATGTAAACATAACGGACACAATTGCGCCTAACATAACTGTGCTCTCGCCGGAAAACAAAACATACGGCACAACAAATATAACTTTGAATTTCTCTTTTGACGAGGAAGTTGTATGGTGCGCGTATTCAGTTAATGGAACCGCAAATGTAACAATTGATTGCGGAAATATCATAAACATTACAGTTGTTGAGGGCAATAACAACATAACGCTTTTTGCAAACGACACTTTAGGCAACGTGGGATTTAAAGAAGTGTATTTTGCTGTTGATATAACTGCCCCAAGTATTTTACTTAATCTTACCAATCACACAATTGATGATTATTTTTACATAAACGCCACAATATCCGAGCCGTCGGACACATGCATTCTTGAGTGGATGGGTGAAAATGAGACAATGAATATTTCTGGTAACGAGTGTTACTTAAACAAGACAGGAATCGCGCCCGGTAATTACACATACAAAATTTATGCGAACGACACTGTTGGCAACATAAATTCAACCACAAATCAGACAATTGAAGTTAATTATTGCACTGTTGGCTGGAGCGGTTGGTCCTCCTGCATTTCAGGCGAAGAGAAAAGAACATACACTTATAGAAATTGTAGCACTTATGTTGAGACCCAAAGTTGTGTGTCGTCAAGCCCAAAAAAGACATCAATCACTATTTACACACCCATAACGGAAATTGATGTTGAAGAGAACACAAGTATAAACACTACTGAAGAACACAACACAACAGAAGAACCACAAATAAACATATCGCATGAAGAAAAAAATATTACTGAAAATATATTTGAGCGCCTGAAAGAAATAGAGAAAAAAATTGACAGCGCACAGATAACCGAAGATAAAAGACAAGAACTTTTGGCGCTTCTTAACGCTGTAAAAGACAATGTTTTGCTTGGTGATGTTCCTTCCACAGAAACTGCAATGGCCCAACTTGAATTAAAAATAGAAAATCTAAAAGAAGAAAACTCAAATGAACCTAATTATTTTTGGGTGTTTGGAGGAATAGCTTTATTGATTATTCTTTGTTTGTTTTATTATTTCTACAGGCACAAATACCTTATTTCCCGTATGCTTTATATTTATGGAGTGCATGAAGTACATACGGATACAGTAAAACTTGAGAACTATATACGCGATTGTATTTCAAAAAGATTTACAGAAGACCGGATAAAAGCAAAGCTTTTAAGTGTTGGCTGGTCAAACTATGCAATTGAGCGCGCATTAAGTGAAGTCTATGAGCGAAAAAAAACTAAATGAGGTATCAATTTCAGATATCAAAACAAAAATCATTGTATACCCGACAGACACGGTTTACGGCATCGGCTGCAATGCCGAAGATACGGCGCTTGTAAACCGTGTTTATCGTATAAAAAAAAGGAAAAGAGATATGCCGATTTCTGTTATTGCCCCGTCAAAAAAATGGATTCTTGATAATTTTGTGTGCAAAAAAGAAGATATTGACAAATACCTTCCAGGAGCATATACTCTTGTTGTTAGGAAAAAAGATCCGCAATTTCTAAACGCGGTTTCTTGTGGGGATTCTGTGGGGATTCGCATGATTCGGCATAAGTTTCAGGATGTTGTTTCTTTGGCGAATATTCCTTTTGTCACAACAAGCGCAAATATTTCCGGAAAAGAAACACCAAAATCTTTTTTGGACATTGATATTGAACTAAAAAATAATGCAGATATTGTTGTTGATGAGGGTGCACTTAAAGGAAAGCCCTCAAAAATTATAGATATTGCCGGGTCGTTTAAGAAAATATTGAGAGATTAAAATGGCATTGGCAATTTTGCGGTTCGGAGAACTTTGGCTTAAATCAGAAGGAGTCAAAAAACGATTTTTGTTAAAGCTCGTATCAAATATTAAATCCCTTCTTGAGTATAATGGCATTGATCATGACCTAAAGCTTGCAAGGACCCGTATTTTTGTATTTGTAAATGATGAAAAAAAAGCAGCTAAAGTTTTCAATCGGGTTTTTGGGCTTTCTTCATATTCATTTGCTGTTGAAGTTTTGACAGACAAAAAGGAGATGGTAACAGAGGTTACCAAAATTGCATCAAACTTCAAAAAGAGCGATACATTCGCAATTCGCGTTAAGCGAGAAGGCAAACACAAATTTACAAGCCAACAGCTTGCGGCAGAACTCGGGTCTGCTGTTGTTGAGAAATACGGCAACAAAGTTGACTTGTCGAATCCGAAAAAGACAATATATGTCGAGGTTTTGGGCGACAAGTCATATATTTTTGATGAAAAAATTAATTGTGCGGGCGGGCTTCCGTTGGGTGTTGAGGGAAGTGCTGTTGCTTATTTTGATGATGAAATAAATTCTGTTGCTGCAGCTTACATGATTATGAAACGGGGCTGCAAAATTATCCCGATCGTCAAAAAAGGAGTTGACGGCGCGAGAATCGAAAAAATACTTTTGAAATACGACCCGAAATTTGAGATTGAATATGTGGTTGAAGATGCTGAGAAATATGAAAAAATTGAGGAACTAGCAAAAAAAACATATTCAAAAGCCCTTGTTTTGGGGGAGACTTTTGAGAAAATACAATTTGATGACAACAATGTTGAGCTTCCGGTTTTTAGGCCCTTGGTTGGGTTGGATAATGATGATATTGAACGGATTTTCGAAACCATGCCGTTTGTTTGCCGTGTTGTATGAGGTTACTTTAGGCTGTTATTGTCACCAAAGCCAAGGAATATTATTTAAAAATATAAATGATGGCTGCAATAGAATTATAATGCTTGACTTGCGCAAATTCCAAAAGTCTGTTGACAAGAACGCTGATGCTGTTTTGAACAATGCGAATAATTTTCTTATTTTTGTCATTGTTGCTATTTTATCAACACTTCTTTTTTTCAAACAAACAATGGACAACTACGCTGCAACTCTTATTCTTTTGGTGCTATGGCGCTATTTCTGGAGAAGAAGTACCTTGAAAGGAAAAGTGTTTTTGTCTGTTGCATCGGTCGTAGGATTTGTGCATGAGATTATAGGCGTTTATTTCGGCTGGTTTACATACATCGGCGGCTTTATCTATGGGGTTCCGTTGTGGATTCTCCCGGGGTATGGGGCGATTTTCTGGGCATCTTATAATTTCTGGAGTGTTTTTGAGAAAAGTTATGCTGAAAGGCAGTGGTTTTCTAACATGGACAAAGTTGCAGCTGCCACATTTATTGCGCTTTTGGCAATTGATTACATTTTTCTTGACCTTTCACAAGCTTTTGTTTTTACACTGCTTAAAATAGGGTTTTCTTTTTTGCTTTTTAGGAGTGCGCGCGGGATGAGGCTTGCTTTTTTTGTGGGGCTTTTCACTGTTTTTGACGAAGTTGCAGGCGAGATTATAGGTGTATGGGTGCATCCGACCTTTTCGCTGTTATCCCTTATGGCAGGATACATATTTCTTTTGTGGGTGTGCCTGACAATAACAGAGATGATTAAAGGCACAAAAAAATGGCGTTTGATGGAACTTGCAAGTGCTGTTTTTCTTTTTATTATGATGGTGTTTAATCTTGCGGCTTGATTTTTTTGTTTTGAGCGCATTAAACTAATTCTGTTTATTTGTTCGTAATTATATTTATTTGTTATTTTTGGCTCCCCCTGTCAATCACAAGCTCTGCAACGCTTCTTGAAAGATGAAGAATATACCCTAAGTTTTCAAGAATTATTGCAATGGCGCCTATTATTTCCGGATTGTCGCGGAGCCTTTTGTCTGCAAGAATCACACTTTTTCCTTCAGCAGAAAATATTTCTTTTTCTGTTGCTGCTGCATCCTCAATTGCATTGTTTGCAAGGACTATTTCCTTGTTTTTGAAAGCATATACAACATCTGAATATATCTTGTTTACTTTTTTTGAAATCGTGATTATTTTTTCTTCCATGTCTTTCGGGATTGTTGTGTTTTGCATCTTAAGAGTTGCGGCGGCAATATTTACACAGCAGTCGGCCATTATTTCTATGTAGTCTATAACTGCACGATAATACAGTGTGTCGAGCCCCGAAATATCAACAAGCTCTGCAAATGCCGGGTCCTTTGCAGCTGAATTGAGCTGCCTTATTGCAAGCACAACAAGCTGGTCAACATCACTATCCCTTTCAATAACATCTTCTGCAAGTTCTGTGTTTTTTTCTTTAAGTGCTGTAAATGCGTGGAGATACATCCAGTTTGTTGTGTTGTATGATTTTTCAAGAATTTTTTTTATTGAAAGCTTTGATACATCTATTATGCACTGGATAGACATCTTGTTTTTATCTTCTGTTATTTCAACACCAATAAGCATTTTTTTTGCAGATTCTTTCAATGTTTTTCGCTGTTTCCAATCAGAGGTTCCTGTAAGCTCTATTGTGTCTGCGCCGTTTATGTAGGCGCTTATGATTTTTCTTGTTATGAATTGCGAATTTTTTTCTTTTATACCAATTGTTTTTGTGCGTGTTATTTTGCTTTTTTGCGTGTGGGGGATGATGATGAGTGCTCCGTCTTCCCGCTCAAAGACATTCAAAAGGTCTTTTCGTTTTATTTTCTGCGTTTCTATCCAGTTTTTTGGGAGCGACACAATATATGTTCCTCCACCACCTGTTGCTTGTATTTTTCTTGTTTCCATAAAAATATCGCCGTTTATATATAGACCTATATAGATATATATTGATTATAGAGATAAGCTTTATAAGGTTATCTGATACAGTAAGTAATACACACCAAAATAAAGCCCTTGTTCTTCTATAAGGCTTAAGTTTAATGGTAAATAATGTTTGTTAATAGGTGGTATTTGTGGCTGATGATAATATACTTATTGAAATAAAGAAAACAGAGCAAGAAGCAATAAAAATTGAAGAAAAAGCACAGAAGAAAAAAGAGAAAATAATACTTGAAGCAAGAAAAAAAGCACAGGAACTTATAGACGATGCTGTACTTTCAGCAGAAAAATATTCTAAAAAAAATATAGATGCGGCAAAAAATACAATCTCAAAAAAGAAAGAGGAAATAATTAAAAAAAGCAGCAATGATGCTGACAAGATGATTGAAAAAGCCCGTGAAAACATACCAAAAGCATCAGAAGCTGTTGTTTCTCAGTTTGTAAAAACAATAAAAAAATGAATTAGTGTGGTATATTTGCTTAAGCCAAAAGATATGTGTAAAATAACAATTGCAGGCCCTAAAACCGTTAGGGATGATACTGTGGCTGCATTGCACAAGTTTGGTTTTTTGCACATTGAAGATTATGTTCGCTCTGAAGATGAAACTGTTGATATAGGGACTCCTGCAAAAGACGCAGAAAAGCTTTCAGGAAATCTTGTAAAGCTTCGTTCTATAAAATCTCATCTTAAAATCTTAAAGCCTGGAAAATCAAACAGCAAAAAGCCAATAATAAAAAACAGTGAATCGGCAATAGAGACAATAGAAAAAGAAGTTGTGTCCCGCATTGACGAGATCAAAGATATTGATGCGGAATTGTCAAACCTTTGTGAAAAAGAAAATCTAGCGGGTCCTATTTTAGCGCTCGGCCTTGATTGGGCGGTTTTTGGTTCATACAATACACTAGCTCATTTTACAGGATATATCAAAAATTCTGTAGATGTTTCTGCGTTGAAAAAAGAGATATCTTCCATAACCGATAAACAGGATGTTTTTGTGGCAGACTACAAAGGCAAAAGAATATTATCTGTATTTACTAAAAAAGAAACATCTGAGGATGTATTGGCGATTCTCGCAAAACATGATTTTACGGAGATAAATACTGACGGTGTAAGTGAGTTTAAGGGAAAGCCAAAAGACGCCCTTAAAAAAATATCTTTAAGGAAACAAGAGCTTCAAAAAAAGAAAGAGGCTCTTTTAGGTGAGCTTGATTCTCTTGGGAAAAACTATGCCTCTTTTGTTATTGATAATGAGAAGACACTTTCGCGCAATCTTGAGATGAGCGAAGCCCCGTTGAGATTTGCAGAAACAAAGAACGCTTTTGTAATTGACGGATGGGTTCCAAAAAAAGAGTATGCAAAACTTAAAAACACGATTTTAAGTGCAAGTGATGAAAGAATATATATCAAAAAATCAGGTGAAACCAAAGGCGCTCCAACGGTTCTTGAAAATCCAAAAGCTGTAAGGCCGTTTGAGTTTTTTATGGGGCTTTATTCACTTCCAAAATACACTGAAGTGGATCCTACATTTTTTATGTTCCTTACATTCCCGTTATTTTTCGGCTTTATGCTGGGGGATTTGGGATATGGCATATTGACATTCTTTATTTTTTGGGCTGTTAGAAGCAGGATTGATTCAAAAGAGCTTAAGCCTGTTTTGAGCGTCATGATGTTTGCATCGTTTATGACTGCGGTTTTCGGGTATATTTTTGGCGAATTTTTCGGCGCAGAACATATATTTGGCTATGAGCTGCACCCGATATTTCACAGGCTTCATGATCCTGTGGGGCTTTTGACAATATCTATATTGATTGGTGTTGTTCATGTAAATATGGGGCTCATAATTGGTTTTTACAATGAGCTTAAGGCACATGGCATAAAAGCAGCACTGCTGGAGAAAGCAAGTTGGATGGTATTGCAGGCCGGGGGTGCTGTGTACGCATTTGTTAACCCAACTGCGGGAGCGGTACTTTTGCTTTTGGCAGTTATGATGATAACTCTTGGTGAGGGTGTTAGGGGATTGCTTGAATTGCCGTCAATACTTGCAAACATACTCTCATACTCCCGGCTTATGGCAATAGGGCTTGCATCAGCGATACTTGCGCTTGTTGTAAATGAGATGGCTACAATGGCATTTAGTGCCGGAATTTTGGGTGCGGTTATGGGTGTTTTTATCCTTGCGACAGGACATACAATCGCAATTTTGCTTGGAATGCTTTCACCGTTTATACACTCAATGAGGCTTCATTATGTTGAATTTTTTATGAAATTTTATCATGGCGGCGGAAAAAGATATAACCCTTTTGGGGGAAAATAATAAAATCATATTCATTAAATGTTAAATTAGAGGTGATAAAATGGTAGAACCAGTAACAGCAATCGCAGCGGCTCTCGCAATAGGGTTGTCCGCAATAGCGGCGGCAATTGCAGAAAAAGACATTGGTGCTGCAGCAGTTGGTGCTATGGCAGAAAAAGAAGAGCTGTTTGTAAAAGGACTTATAATGACAGTTCTTCCGGAAACAATCGTTCTTTTCGGATTCGTTATTGCGTACATGATTTTGGGCGCTTAAGCGGGTTTAAAAAAGAAGCCCCCGCAGTTGGGGGGCGCATTATTTTCAAGAATTACCGTATGTGTAGTAAGAGATGATAATATGAGTTTGAAAAATGTATCAAAAGAGATATTGGTGGCTGCTGAAAAAAATGCCCAATCCATAGAGGATGAAGGCCGATCAGAAGCAAAAGCCATATTGCAGGAAGCAAAGAAAAAAACTGATGAAATACTCTTAAAATCGAAAAGAGAAACAGAGGATGCCATTGGCGCCTTGGAGAGAAAAGAGACAGCTTCAGCAAAAATAATAAGCAAAAAACCATTGCTTGACGCAAAAAAGGACATAATAGAAGAAACATACGAGACAGTTGAAAAGCGCGTTTTTTCTTTGGATGACAAGACAAGAAAACCTCTTGTTGAATCTCTTTTGAAGCAGTCATTAAATGAATTGAGCGACACCGCAACAGTATATGTCAACAAAAAAGATGCTTTGTTTGTGAAAAAAGCAACAAAAATTAAAGTCATTGAACAAGACATGCTTGGCGGCGTTATTGTGGAAAATACAGACAAGACAATACGGATTAACAACAGCTTTGAAACACTTCTTGAGAGTGTGAAAAAGGAGACATTAAAGGATACTGCGGAGATATTATTCAAATGATGTGAAATTTGGTGTTGCTTTGTGAAAAAATTAAAAATTACTGAAAAAACTGCTAAAATTAAGTTGTCAAGGAATCCTTATCTTAATGCACGGGTAAGAGTCATGAAATCAAAGCTTATTGTACCTGAAGATTATCCTAAGCTTTTGAAGATGACTCCTTCGGAAGTATCGCATTTTTTGGGTGATGGTGAATATAAGGCGCAGATTGATGAGCTTGCAGTAAAGCATGATGGTGCAGATTTGATAGAGCTTGCGCTTAATGCAAATGCATCAAAGAGTTACGGTAAAGTTATGCGGATTTCAAAAGGCACTACCAGAGAGGTCATTACAAAATACCTTTTAAGGCTGGATATTGCGAATTTAAAGACAGTTCTTAGGGGTTTTTACTCGGGCACAAGTGAAGAGGAGATAAGCCAGGCAATCATTCCTGGATGCAGGATATCCGTCGATGCACTTCTGTTTCTTTTGAAAAAAGAATCAATGGATGATATACTTTCAGATTCTTCAGTTCTTCGTGTTTTCCCGCATTTGAAATCATACACTGCGCCAAAAGACGGGATAACATTGGCGTATATTGAAAATCTGCTAGATTCTAATTATTATACTGAGCTTTTTGCAATTGCAGAAGCGCTTCCAAAAAACGCATCCGTATTTAAAACATTCCTTATGAATGAGATAGATCTTTTGAACATAAACACACTTCTTGTAATGAAAAAAGAAGGTTCAAAAAAAGAAGACATATTGCCTATGATTATAGGCGCGGGCGCAAATCTAAAGACAGCTTTTATTAAAAATGCGGCATCCGCGGAAAATCTTGAGCAGCTGCTTGATTTGTTCGAGACTACCAAATATTCTCGCGAAATACAGGATGGCAGAAGCGATGCTCTTGAAGGTTCGCTTTCAACAATAAAACGGGAGCTTGATAAACGGCATATGCGAAAGGCGTTTTTGCTTTTGCACAGCCATCCGCTTTCAGTTGCCCCCGTGTTGGGATATGTGTTTGCAAAAGAAGTTGAGATAAGGAACTTAAAGATGATTTCACGGGCAAAATATCTTGGCCTGCCTGAAGAATTTATGGAGAAGAATCTAATAATTGCGTGATTAAAATGCCTGC
>DAOVNB010000048.1 GCA_030630425.1 archaeon
GTCTGCTCCCCATAAGTATACATTTCATAAACAAGTTCGCCGGTCTCAAAATCAAGAACATCAACAACCGGCCGTGCAAGGTCCTGTTCTGTCATCCCGCTTGGAACACGAACAGTAAGCTTTAGAGTATACACTGTTTTGATTTGACCGTCTTTTATGTATATTATTGTGTCTATAACCTGAGGTATCATGCCAAGTTCAATTCGCCCGATAAACCTGTGAACCGCATCAATCGCCTCTGTTGCATGCACAACACCAATCATGCCAACTCCTGCAAGGCGCATGTCGGAAAACAGGCGAAAGTCCTTTGTTTTTCTTACCTCGTCATATATTGTAAAATCCGGACGGACCAGCAAAAGAAGGTCCGCAGTCTTATCCATATCCCCTGAAAGAGCGCCGTATTGTGTTATTTCAGGACCCACCTGCAAATCCCGCGGCTGCTCCATGGTCTTTACAATTTTTCCCTGATTTTTATAGGCCTCAGCCAACGCCTGCGCCAATGTTGATTTCCCGTGACCTGGAGGACCCGCAAGAATAACGCCTTCTGCCCTGGTTTCAAGCCTTTGCTTTAATTTATCAGACATAGTATAGCTTTCAAGATCTGTTTTCATTGTAGGCCGGACAGCAGTTAACTCCATTTTTTCTGAAAACGGCGGCCTTGTTATGGCAATACGATAAGTCTTATACTGCACAACTGTAGCACCTCGAAATCCCATCTCCAAAAAGGCATCATCAGATACCCGTACAATTTCCATGACTTCGTGGGCAAGCTCTTCTAAGTATTCATTTGTAACAAGTTCTTTGCCTATTTCTTTTAAGCTGAATTTTCCAGGGGTCCCTCTTTTTGCTTTTGGTGTGCATCCTTCTTTCAGGTGCACAGACATTGTATTTTTTGTAAAGTATTTCTCAAGCTTAAGTTTTGTTATATCCTCTTTTTTGAAATAGACAACACCAAGACCGACTGCTTCTGCTGATTTTGCCTGCACGATATCTGCGGTAATAAGTGTTGCTGAATGCTCTTTTGCAATGTCTTTTATTAGTGAGTCTATTCGTCCTGATTTTGCAAGCCGTATCTCTTCAATTGTCGGCTTTCTGCCGAATTCAGATGTTTTTATTTTTTTCTTTGTGCATAAATCCCGTATCTTTTTAAGTTCTTCTAAGCCTTCAAAACCAATTTCCTTACCGCTATTTGCTTGATTTTCAAGTTCGGATATTACAAACTCAGGAATTATTAATTCACCGGTTAATTTTCCAGCATTTATTAGTTCCGTCACATTGCCATTAATGATTGCCGAAGTATCCGGAACATAAATTTTTGATTTTTTTGCCATTTCAATTACCTTTATACTCGTATTAGTTATTTTTAGAAACTTAAAAAACTATATAAAAGCAACAACTGCTCAATAACTATTTAAGCATTTCGAATAAATGCATTATCATTAAGAAGTAACATTAGTCATGGTGGGTTCTTGATTAAATTAAAAGACATTGCAGTTGATTATAGTATTCTTCCAACCATGTATGAAACAAAGGATATTAGCAGTGCTCTTCTTAAATTATGCGAAGTAGATTCAGACAAGTTTTATCGTATGTACAACTCAGCAGCATCAAAATTCGGCGGCAAGGCAGAGATTCTGGTACCATCTATTCTTGAAACATTATGTGATAATCCAGGAAAGTATTATGAAGCGTCAAATCTGCTTTTTGAAATAAAAGTCGCAATAGATATGACCAATTGGCTATACAAAGAACAAAACATAAAAACCAATCCTGCCGCCACATGTACAGGGTATATTGTTTCAGTAAAAAACGAAACAGGAAACTCGCAAAAAAGAAATACAGGGAAGTCAAAAACAAGAAATGGGACCGACATAGATGTCTGCTTTCGCAATATCTGCGCCGAAGTATGTGGAACCATAAAAAATGTCATGGGCGAACAAAGCCTTCTGACCGATAAGCTACGATTGTCTAAATGGGACATATTTGAAAATCCGGATAATGTAGTCAAAAGCCAGCAAGGAAAAATTAAAGACATAGAGAGCACTTATCTGGTTGTGCCAAGGCAGGTATCTTTCAATCCCTATAACTTAAGGGATTTGGATGATTTTTACACCGCCGAAAGGGCAGTCACGCGTTTAAAAGAGATAAAAAACGGATTAAAAGAAAAAAATATTTCATTTGGCATATTAAAAGCACAGCATGTATGGAATGGTAAAAAGCCAATGCATTCAGGACTGGACATAACTCCTGAAAATCTTTCAAATTTCATTAAGGAAAAAAGGAAAAAAAGGTCAGGAATGCGACTAACAGATGCGATAACCTTTCTTGGCGGCAACCCTAAAGAGGTTTTACAGCTTAGTTAGTAATGCATATGGCTCTTGAAATACTTATGCAATGATATTTGCGATAGAAACCTTCTGTTCTTTTCCTGTCTGCATATCCTTCAATGTGACTTTGCCTTCGGCAAAGTCCTTGGGACCTACAATAACAAGATTCTTCGCTCCGCGCTTATTCGCATATTTCATTTGGTTTGAAAAATTACGCCCCATAAGGTCAATCTCACATGAAAATCCTTTGTTTCTTAACCCTTGAGCAATCTTTATTGCCTCTTTTTGAAATTCAACGGACACAACCGCAACAAAATAATCAATTGTTATATCTAAATTTGTCGTCTCCTTTAAAATGTCAAGAATCCGCTCAATACCTATTGATATCCCGACAGCAGGCGTGTCAGTTCCGGTAATCTTGCCCAGTGAATCATCATACCGCCCACCGGAACACACACTTCCAATAGATTTTTTTTTGGTAACAAATGTTTCAAACACAATTCCTGTGTAGTATGCAAGCCCGCGAACAATAGATGCATCAAACTCACATGCATTTAAAACACCAAATGATTCAAGGTAGTCTGTAAGAGATTCAAGTTCCAAAAGACCATCCTCTATTTTTTTGTTTGAAGGAAAATCCTTCTTTTTTTGTGCAGTGCGTATTTTTTTTAATTCGCATTTAAGCTTGCCTTTTCGCGCAATTGCATTTAAAATCTCATTGGCCTGCACTTTTTCAATATCGTATTGCCTGAATTCTTTGTAAATTTCTGTCCGGGACAGCTTTGCAATTTTGTCTATTGTCCTCATAGCGCCTTCAAGCTGATTTTTTTTCGTTATTCCAAGATAATTAAGAACGCCTTCAACAAGCTTGCGATTGTTTATGGTGACTGTGAACAATCCTACTTGTATCGCATCAAGAGCATCAATGGCAGCTGATATCACTTCAGCATCCGAAAGCATCGATTTTGAGCCGATTATATCAATATCAAACTGAAAGAACTCCCGATACCGTCCTTGCTTGTATTCTTCATAACGCCAGACCCTGCCATACTGGTATCTTTTAAATGGCATCGAAATATTCGGGTTCATTGACAAATATCTCACCATACCAACAGTAAGCTCATATCTTAAACCTATTTTTCTTCCTGCAAAATCAAGAAAATTGTATGTCTGTTTTTCTATTTCCGCCCCACCACCCGCTTTTCCTGCAAGTGTTTCCCACTTCTCAATAGCAGGTGTTTCTAAGGGCACAAAACCGCGCTTTTCATAAACAGACTTTATTGTAGACACTGTCTTTTCGCGAAGAACCATGTCTTTCGGCTCATAATCCCTTGTTCCTTTAATTCTTGAGAGTTTCATAAAACCACGATTATGATTTTATTGCGCCATGCTTAAATAAATATTATCTTTAAAAGGAATTATGAGTGATTTCAAATCAACGATACTATCTTTTGTAACCCGGATCCCGAAAGGCAAGGTCACAACATATAAAGAATTAGCAATAGCGGCAGGAAGCCCAAATGCATCAAGGGCAGTTGGAAATGCGCTAAACAAAAACCCTAATCCCATCAAAATTCCCTGCCATCGTGTTGTAAAATGCACAGGAGATATCGGCGATTATGTTTTTGGGAAGAAACAAAAAGAAATTCTGCTAAAAAAAGAAGGTATCGCCATAAAAAAGGGCAAAATAGTGAACTTCAGACACCTAAACTATAAATACCGTAAGCAACAAATATAAGATATGCGCCTAATTGCGCTTTCAAAAGGAGGTTAAACTATGACACAAAGAGAAATAACCAAAGTGGATATAGTCTCAACAGCAAAGGTTTTTGCAGCCATGTACGGTACAATTGGTTTTGTTGCAGGATTATTCATAGCATTGCTTGGAGCAGGAACACCAATACTAAGCGGTATAGGATTTTTAGCCGTCATTCTGCTTCCAATAGTATATGGATTTATGGGTCTTATATCTGGAATAATAATGGCAATTCTATATAACTTTGTCGTAAAATACACAGACGGCATCAAAGTAGAGGTTAATTAATTAACCTCTTTTTTTCTTTTTTTAATTATTCTAAACAAAACCACAACAAACTATATAAACAAAACAAAAGCAAATAGTTATAGAGAAACATAATTTAGGTGATTAAATGGCAGAATATACTATTACAGTAACAGCACCGGAAAAGGTCGACCTTTCAATTGTAAGCGCAGACGGACAGCAATTGATACTCCCAAAAGGAAGCCCGGTTCAGGTAACTTTTGATTATGAGAAAGACACACTCATCTTCGAAGGCACAACAATAAAGCAGATTGCAACTTTAAGGACAATCTCTGATGTCTTCTGGATGCAGTTGGCATTAACCTCAAAAGGCTTTGAGATAACACCTAATGAGCCTCTTGAAATCCTAAAAAAACTTAAGCTAAAATAGATTGATATGAACTGCAATAAATGCAACCTGGTTGTTGAAAAGAAATGGAATTACTGTCCGTCATGCGGCTCAAGGACAAAAACAACAACCATAGACGGGCTTGCGATGGATGATGTTCTTTTAAACATAATGCATGACTTAAAGGAAGTATTTCTTGCAGAGGGCCATAAAAGAAGCGCAAATAATATTGTTGTTGGCATAAGCAATCAGGACAAAGGCCTTTTTGATGTTGATGACACAAACACGGCAAAATATTCAGAAACAAAAACAAAAAAATGCAAAATAAAAAACACAAAAGAGCCAAAAACAAAAACACTTGAAAACCGTGCAGGAAAATTGGTTATCCAGCTGCATATTCCGGGAATCCATTCAAAAAATAATATCCACATAGATGAATTTGAGGAATCCTGCGAAATCCGCGCAAAAACAAAAGACACTCTTTATTTCAAAATATTAAAGACTCCGCCAAACATGAGCCTAAAGGCAAAAGAGCTTAAAGGTGAAAAACTAAGCGTAACTTTCGGCCTTTAATTTTTCTTTTCAAGTTTTTCTTTCAGAAGGTCGCCTAAAGTAAGCGCACCTGTTGCCTTTGGTGAATTGGTTTCAACTGAATCCGCATCCCCCTTATCAATAAGAACTATTCTAAGAACTCTTTCAATTTTTCTTGCAAGATTAATAGGCGGGATAAATTTTCCCTGCTCAATCCTGTGAAGAACCGATTCTTTTTCCTTCATCTTTTGTGCCAGAAGCTCCATACTTAAGTTTTGCTTCTCTCTTGCCCGCCTTATTCTTGATGCCGCATCGGGAACAACCGATTCCGGCAAAACCGTGTCAGACACACTTCTTGAAAAAACCGGTTTTGGCGCCTTTATCACAGCACCATACTCGGCGCAGCGGGTGCACACACTAAGGACACTCCCCTCTATTCTGCACTTTATAATCCTGTTTGCCTGCCTTCCGCACATGTCACATTCTTTTGCATCATCCATAGAACATAATAAGTTTGCAAAAAATAATAAACCTATGCAAAAAAAAGAAGACCTGAGAA
>DAOVNB010000082.1 GCA_030630425.1 archaeon
AAGCTCCAATATATTTTTTTTGCGTAAAAGAGATATTATTATAGCAGCTTTTTCATGACCTATCTCTTTTTTTAGTTCTTCTCTGTTTGTATTTCCTTTTTCTAATAAAAAATCCAGTATTCTTATTAATTCTTGATCGTCAAAAGGATGTTTTTTAGCAACCATATTAAAAAAAAGAATTCGCGTTTTTAAATAGCTATATGCCTTTAATTACTGATTTTTAAACCCCATTTGCCGAAGCTTTAGAACCTGTGTTTCTTTTTTCAAAAATAGATTCTATCTCTGCCCTTAGAACTGATTTATCAACATGTTTTTTTTCTACCATACTATGGGAGTCATTATTTGCCCAACAATCTAAAGAACTCCAATATTTCATCATAAATGCTTTGGGTATGTCTTTTAGACTACCACATCCACACAGAATATCATCTTTTAAATCTCTTGCAATTGCTGCAGCAAATAAAGTAGAATCGCTTATATCTGGCAACTGCGCTTTCAAATAACCCGTATGTTCAGGGTTTAAATATTGAAAATATCTGGAATCAAGCGCTCTTGATGCAACGGCATCCATTATCCCTTTCACATTTGGTTTTACTGGGTCAGTGATTTGACTCACATAATTAGATATTATACTCATAACATCATTATGGCTGTTTTTACTTAAATATATTTTGGGTGTTGTGGTTAGGATATTAAAGAATAGAATTTTTAGCTGCCAACAGGCAAAAGACCAAATTTGTGACCTACTTCCTTTACGGCATCAACATATAGATTATCCACGATTTTCGTTTGTACTGGCTTTCTTCTAAAATTCCCGCTATTACCTATTGAAACAAGATACTGAAAACCATTTAAAGAACCAACTACTTCTGGAGGAAACTCAAAATAAGCCTGCGTTCCATCTAATGTAACAACACAAAATGGTTGAGCTGTTGTATTTCTTCCGCGTTGAACTATCGAACCCCCACCATATGTCAAATTAAATGATGCTGTGATTGAAGAATCATTTTCTTTAAAAGCCATAGAAATGCAGCCCTTGTTTTCCCCCGCCATCTCTTTCAACATGTTTGCGTATGTAGTTTGGGTTTCGCCCTCAGAATAAGGAACAACAACGCGTTGATTTTCTGGAATCATATCGTTGTATTAACGCGAAAAATTTATAATGCTATTGGTTTTTTATGTGAAAGGCAACATGATTTAATATGTTTCACTAAAAGATTCTGTTTTTACTTTACTTGATGATTCTTTATTTACCAAATCATCCAATACGCAAAGTGCGGCCCCAAAACCATATTTCAAAACTTCAACAGCAGTATCTTTAGTCAAATAACTTTTAATTCCCAAAGACTTATCACTAATTTTTCGTTGAGCATGCCGGTTTATTGCAGACCATAAAAGCGTAGAATCGCTTATATCCGGCAATTCAGTTTTTAAATACACCAAATCATCGCCAAGATAACGAAAATCCCGGGATTTAAGAAACCAAGAAGCAGTACCTTCTAGTTCTGATTTTACTCGCGCCCTAAGTTTTTCAGTAGTTTGATTTGCATAATTCATTACAGTATCCATAAAATATCTTTTTTCATATAAATTTAAATACTTTGTGGTGGTTACATATTCCAAAAAAAACAATATATACTCCAACAACCAATAATTTCTTAAGGTATTCATGAAAATTGAGATAAACATTGAAAAGAAGCATGCTTTTGCTATTATTCTGACAATTGTCTTAGTTTCTGTTATAACCATTGTTTCAGCAACAAGTCCATTGGCGCAATTCACGCCTTTAAGTCAAATTACAACAGATGATGCCGGGTTTAATGTAATAGACAACGGCAGCGGGTATATAAGGGCCGATATTATTGAAGGAGGATGTTTTGGCGGTTTAGGACAATTAACATGGAATGGCATCGGCGGACCATCCACACATACAGAAGACGAATGTCATGCTATTGGCGGCGGCGTTTATGATACTGACGTCAGTGGTACAATATGCAAGATTGTCGGCACTGATTTAGAAGTTCCATCTGGTTGGCAGCAAGCAGAATCATGGCAAAGTTATGATCCTTCAACCTGGGGCGGAGATATTTGTGGACACCATAAATCCTATGGTCCGGCCACTTTTAGCAATGATGTAAGTAAGAAATACACAACAGCGGCGTATATTGGTATGCCAAATACTGATTGCAATTCATATACTGGAAATTGGCACACCGCAGGTAATGCTCCATACAATCATAGGTTATGGGCTGTTGCAGAAAGTCCTGGTGACAGTTTCAACCGCAATATGTTAGGTATTTACTAATTATGTTTAAACCAAACTAACCTGAAAAACCCGCTCAATCTCTTTTAAAACAGCTGTCCAGTATTCTTTTGCAGCCGCAGCTTCGTCTTTTTTGAATTTTTCGTGCCAAATTTTAAGATTTTCGTTTTTAGGTGTTTCGTTGTATTTTCGTTCAATGTCTTTTGCCATTAAATGAATGACTTTTTTAGAATCCCAAAAAACAGGTGTTGTGCCAGACATTTTGTTATATTTCACAATATCCTGCACAACCCCAAGCATATGCAGTTGGTAATTGTCTGTATAACCTAGATGAGCTAAAAGAATATTTTCCATCTTTTCTGACCACTCGCGATGAAACCTGCATATTCCAAGATTGTCTGTCCCAAGCTCTTCAATAAATCGTTCCGCATCCTTTAAGCCCATATCATGCGGTTTCAAGAATTCAGAGCCGTAATGCGTCAGGAATTTTCCCTGTACAGGCAGCGGCATAAACGCGCCTAATACCAGATACTGTATCGGTGCAATCGAGCCGTATTTGCCATTCGGCACATAAACTGCCAAATCGCTGAAACAGATGCCTGCTTTTTTTGTCCGCGAAATAAACTCCCTGTCAAGTGTTTTTGATGCAACCCGGACACCTTGTGATAAAAGCCCGCCAAGGCCATTTCCAGACAACATTAACTCAATTATTTTTTCTGCCAGTTTTTCCTGATTTTTTGAGAATGACACATCAATGGAAAGCCCGAAATCCTTTGGTGCCAAAAGTCCGTTTTTTATGCAGTCAAGGCAGAATGAAAGTGTGTTTCCAAATTCAATTGCATCAACACCATAATTGTCTGCAAGAAGCACTATTTTTTCAGACTTTTTGATGTCAAAAACACCGGAATTAGGGCCTGCTGCACTATATGGTTCATAATCTATTTTTGCGCCTGTTTTTTTGTCGATTTTCTTGCATAAGCCAGGACAGGCCTCCCCGCAGGTTGCCCATGATTTTGTATCAGTTATACGCTCATTATATTCTTTTAGGTATTTTCCTTTTACTTTTTTATCATATATTTCTTTTGCTTTTTTAGGTGAATTTTCAACATCCCAGTTGTTCATAAGTGTGTTTTCCTGCAGGTTATAGAAATTGACACCAAAGGTGCCTCCGGTCTTTATGCTATCCATATGTCTGTATTTTATTGTGGCGTCCCCCGCCGCCTGCATGACTGTTTTTCCAAGGGCTTTTTTGAACAATGCATCTGCCCCGATTCTTTCTTTTTTGACATTTCCGCCAAAAACAATTGCCACGATATTATGCGCCTGCGCTAAAATAGAGCCCATTCCGCCCCGTCCGGACCAATCATCCCTTCCAGTCTCAAGTTCGCCTTTTATATTTATGACTGTTGAGCCCACAAGCCCGTAATTTACAGCAAAAGCGCAAGGCCCAACTGCTAAAACCCGTGTGTTCATAAAAAAGCGCCCGTTGTTTTTGTAATTATCCGCAAAAGCATCAAGAGTGTATTTCTGCATAGCATAAACACCTTTAAGCCCGCTATACCCGGCATAAATAAGCTGAATATTTTTTCTTGAAACCTGTTTCATCTCAACAATAGTTTTCCCGCTTTTGTTAAAAACAGAAATAATCGCAGGAGTTTTTGCTTTGCCTGTAATGCTTACAATATCAACGCCGGCAGAAACCAAAGACAATGCAGCACCGCCCATGGTGCTTGAAAATAATGAATGCCATATAGGTGATCTCGCAAAAAAAGAAAGCCTGGCAGTCCCGGGGATTTCTGTTCCCGCAAAAGGGCCGCAGCCAAAAATAAACGGGTTTATACTGTTATACAGCCTGTTTGTGTATGTCTTTTTTTTCATGTTTTCGGCAATTGCGTAATCTATTGCGCCGATTATTCTTTTATCCTTGAGGGGTTCTAGTTTAAATGACCTATTTTCAGCATCAATTTTTAGAACAACTCGTTTTTTATCCATAGATATTATTTGCGCGTAAGCGATTAATATGTGTTTGCTTCTAAAAAGAATGTATTATTTCATGACGGGGTATCTCCACGGGATTTAAGTCCGCATATTTCCTGCGGATTTATGATAATCATACAAAAATGCAAAATGTGCCGTCACAACTTATTTAAACATCAAAAACCAATAAATAATGTATTATTTTAGCATATTTAATTCCGTTTGACTGCTTGTTTGCACAAATACTCAAAAGCTGTATTTCGCGTGAGTTTTTGTTGATTCTTTGATTAGTAACAAAAAAGAAAGGTTTATAAGTTTATGTGAGTAT
>DAOVNB010000070.1 GCA_030630425.1 archaeon
AAGAGGACTGGTGGCACATGAGAGCTGCTGCAATACTTAGAAGGCTATACTTAGAGCCAATGGGGGTCTCAAGATTAAGAAAAGCATACGGCAGCAGGAAAAACAGGGGATGCAAGCCAGAAAAATTCTTACCTGCATCGGGAAACATCATAAGAAAAATACTTCAGCAGCTTGAGGCTGCAAAATTTGTAAAGAAAGACAAGAAAGGAAGAGTAATAACTCCAATAGGTCAGAAATTTTTGAACAAAACCGCATCTGACATCTTTGTTGCGCCAAAACCAGAGGCTGCGCCAAAAAAGGAAGAGAAGCAATCAGTTGAAGCAAAGAAAGAAGAACCAAAGAAAGAAGAGCCAAAAACTGATGCTAAAAAGGAAGAGCCAAAAGATACTCCAAAAAAAGAAGAGCCAACTGTAAAAGAATCTCCAAAAGCCCAAGAGCCAAAGAAAGAAGAGCCAGCAGTAAAAGAGGCTCCAAAGGCTGAAGCGCCAAAAAAAGAAGAGCCAAAAGCTGATGCTGTAAAAGAAGAGTCGGCAGTAAAAGAATCTCCAAAGGCTGAAGAGCCTAAAAAAGAAGCAAAAAAGTAAGATAGTATGGATTCCATAGAAGATATAAGAAAACGAAAAATGGAACAATACGCACAAGAATCTGAGGCAACAGGGGCTGCACAAGAGCAGCAGTTGGCGCAGGCGCAGGCGGAAATTGACTCGCTTGCAAAAAAAATACTTTCGCCTGAAGCTTTCGGGCGTATAACAAACATCAGGACTGTGAAGCCGGATTTCGCGCTTCAGGTTGAGATGTTTCTGGTGCAGATGCATCAGTCGGGCCAGATAAAAGCGCCTGTGGATGAAAATACGCTTGTGAGCATATTAGACAGGCTGACAACAAAAAAAGAGACAAAAATCACGAGACGGTGAACTAAATGAGCAGACACAAAACACTTACAAAAAAAATAAAACTTGCAGTTGCAAAAAGCAAAGCATCATCCGCACCAAGATGGGTGGACCTTAAAGTCTACGGTCTTGGAAAGGCAAGATTTAGATCTGTGAAACGATTCGCAAGCAGGCACTGGAGAAAACGCGGCAAAGTAGATGTATAATATCAGGTGATTATTTATGGCAAAAACAGATGAAAGGCTATATGTTATTCCTTTAACAGATGCTTGGAAAAGCGCATACAAGAAACGCGCAAAAAAATCCATATCCATTGTTAAGGCATTTGCATCAAGGCACATGAAAAAAGATTTTGAAGATATCAAAATCGGAAAGAACCTAAATGAGCTTGTGTGGTCAAAGGGTGCAAAAAACCCGCCAAGAAAAATAAAGGTGCGAATGCAGGAAAATGACGGCAAATTGTGGGTCGAGCTTCAGGGCGAAAAAATGCTTTTTGAATTAGAGAAAGAAAAAAAGGCAAAGGAAGAAAAAGAGGCGCAAAAAAAGCCGAAGGACGCTAAAAAAGAAGAGCCAAAAGCTGATGCTGTGAAAGAAGAGGCAAAAGAACAAAAAGCAGCAGAAACTCCGGCAAAAAAAGAAGAGCCTAAAGCAAAAGAGTCTCCAAAAGCTGAAACACCAGAAAAGAAAGAAGAGCCAAAAGACGCTCCAAAAAAAGAAGAACCCAAAGCAAAAGAGTCTCCAAAAGCTCAAGAGCCAAAAAAGGCAGAAACTCCTAAAAAAGAGGTTCCAAAAGCAGCAGCAAAGGAAAAACCAGAAGCAGCTGCTAAAAAATAACTCTTCTTTTTCTTTTTTAATTTTTTTTATGTTTGTGATATTATGGCGCATTTATCTTTAGGTGATTTTAAAGGGGATGCAAACATAGGGCTTTTCGGCGTTGCAACAGACAAGTTCGTTTTTTTGCCTGACGATTCTGTCAATTCTGAAGTGCTGAATGTTCCCAGAATTTTTGGCACTGTATGCGGAACAAAACTTCTCGGCATCTTTTGCGTTGGCAATTCAAACACGCTTTTGGTGCCTCAAAACATAATGGATAAGGAATTTGAAACTATTAAAGAACAGCTTGAAAAAATAGATTCCAAAATATCTTTGGTGCGCTTGGATACAAAGCATAATGTTTTAGGAAACCTTATTCTTGCAAATGATTCAGGGGCTGTCATAAGCCCTGTTTTAGAAGATAAAAAAGAGGAAATATCATCACTTCTCAAAGTGCCTGTTGTTGTGAGTAATATTATGGATTTTGAGATTGTGGGCTCTGTATGCACTACTACAAACAAGGGGTTTCTATTAAACATTTACGCTGAAGAGTCAGACTATGAGTTCGTTAAAAAAGCGCTTAAAGTGGATGGCGATATAGGCTCTGTTAATTTGGGCGGGCCGTTTGTTTCAAGCGGGATTCTTGCAAACTCAAATGGCGTTATTGTCGGAAAGAACACAACAGGGCCTGAGACTGCAAGAATTGATGAGGCGCTTGGGTTTATTTGATATACCAAATGCCTGAAAAACCACTATTGAAAGGGTATTGATTTTTGGTTGAAAACATAAAAGAAACACATATAAAATTCGTTCTTTGAACATATGTCATGGTTTGGCAGGATATTGTGATTTCAATAGTAAATATTGTTTTTATAATTGCATTGGTTCCTCAGATATATAATGGGTTTAAACTGAAAAAAGGATCTGTGATTATCGCTACTTCGCTGCCAACATTTATTGGCCTGTATGTCGTAGCAATAGTATTTTATACACTGCAACTATATTATTCATCGTTTGTGACGGTTATCGGCGGAATTCTTTGGACAATTCTTTTTATCCAACGATTGATGTATAAAAAGGCTTGAAAGTATCTTTTGCACAATCAGGAGTAATTATTTAAAATATGTCCCTTAAAGCAATTACTAAAATAGCTATATGGTGATTAAAATAGACCAGACAAAAATGCTTCAATTAGAGATATTAAAAGAGCAGGGGCAGCAGATGGCTCAGCAGAAGTCCCAGATTTCAATGCAGGTGCAGGAACTGGAATATACTAAAAACACAATAAAAGACCTTAAAAACGCAAAAAAAGGGACTGAAATGATGATTCCTATAGGCACAGGGATGTATGTCAAGGGAAAAATCGAGAGTGTGGATGACATAATAACAGCCATTGGCGGCAATGTTGCTGTAGGAAAAACACTGGATGATGTTAAAGAAATAATTGATGAGCGAATGAAAAGGATGAAAGAGCTTGAAACACAGATTGATTCTGAGCTTGAAAATATAGATTCTGAAGGCGAAAAGCTTGTAAAAGAATTACAGGGCGCCCAGGAAAAAGAAAAGGGCGGCACTTACGGTCCTAAACACTGATTCTGGTTAATTATTTGCGGGTTTGGTTTAATGTTTGGCTTGTTTAAAAAGAAAATATCTGCCGCAGTTGAGGCTGTTTCTGAAAGGATTGCAGGCGGGGGCGAAAAAAAGGCAACTGTACCTGAAAAATCGCTCTTGGAAGAAAAACCCGTTGAGCCTGTTTTTAAAAAAGAGGAGCCAACTGTAATAGAGGCTCCAAAGGCCGAAGAGCCAAAGAAAGAAGAGCCTGAAAAAAAAGGAATATTGTCAAAGATTACAGGCACATTCACTGAAAAAACCTTATCTGATGATTTCTTAAAGGATGTTTTGTGGGATTTAGAGCTTGCTCTTCTTGAAAACAATGTGGCCCAAAATGTTTCTGAAAAGATAATAATAGATATTAAGGAAAGCCTTTCAGGCAAATCAGTAAGGAAAAAGGAAGCACAGGAGATAATCAGCAATACCCTGAAATCAAACATACTTGAAGTTCTTGACCTGCCTAAAATTGATATTGAGGCTAAGATTAAAGAGAAAAAAGGCGAGCCGCTTTTAATTACACTTATTGGTTTTAACGGGGCCGGGAAAACAACAACTTCTGCAAAGCTTGCCCATTATTTTATGAAAAACAAGCATAGTTGCGTTTTTGCTGCAGCGGATTCTTTTAGAGTTGCCGCAATTGAGCAGTTAGAAGAGCATGCAAAAAAATTAGGTGTAAAAATCATAAAGCACAATTATGGGGCAGACCCTGCTGCTGTTATTTTTGATGCAGTTGCGCATGCTAAGGCAAAGCATATTGATGTTGTTATTGCAGATACAGCAGGCCGCGTGCATACTGACAAGAACCTTTTGGCAGAGCTTGAAAAAATCGTTCGTGTCAACAAGCCGGATTTGAAATTTTTGGTTGTTGAGGCAGTATCGGGAAATGATGTTGTTGAGCAGGCGCGCATTTTTGATTCCGTGGGCATTGACGGCGTTGTTCTCACCAAGTGGGATGTTGATGAAAAAGGCGGCGCTGCTTTAAGCTTGTGCCACACGCTTAAAAAGCCCATTGTTTTTCTAGGAACCGGCCAGGAATACGATGATTTTGTTGAGTTTGATGCAAAGGAAGTCCTGAAAAGTGTTTTTTAGTAGGGGATTAAAGGTAATCTTTATATAAATTACGGGTGCAATTAAGAGAAGCAGATATGTTTCTTAAGTAAATCATATTTTTTAATTTCAAAGGAGTTGAATAAAATGGACCAAAGACCGCTTGATGCACTTAATAAAGCAAAGGGCAAACCAGTATATTTGGTGCTTAAAAACGGGCGCGAAATCACAGGAACGCTTCAGGCACTTGACATACACTTGAACATGTGGCTTGAAAACGCAGAAGTTACATTTGAGGACAAAAAATCATCATATGGCGACCTTCTTGTACGGGGAGACAGCATTGTTTTGGCATCTCCTGCAAATCAATAAGATTTATAAAACTATACTGCTACTTGTATGTATTGTATTTTAGAATAGATAAGTGATTCTATGGACGGAAAACCATCATTTGGAAAGAGAAACAAGCTTGTTCACATG
>DAOVNB010000079.1 GCA_030630425.1 archaeon
CCTGCAGATGTATTAGGCACAATTCCGCGGTCTCTAGCAAATATTTCTCCAATTTCTGCGAAACTCAAAATCGTTCCTATTGGGCTCCCCATCATATCAAATCTCCTCCGTAGTTAATTCTAAACATAAGTTAATTTCTTAAGCACCGTTTGTTCGTAAATACACTCAGATTAGAACAACGGTGCGTGCCTTAAAAAAGCACATTGAGAACCGTGTGTTTGGGTGCAAGGATCTGTTTGGCACTAAGAATATTCTGTTTTAAATCCTTTGTATTTTCAATCCGGTTCATAATTATCACTAGCGCAAACTTGCGTTTGCGTTTAAGCGTGAAAGGGCGACCTTAAAAACTTCTGGCGGGCTTTTAAGGGCGCCTTTCAAGACGCTTCGAACCGGTCCTCGAAATCAAAAACCGGTTCTTTTTCAAATTCTGGATATGGGCTCTTAGGTGGTACTTGGGACATAAACATGACTGTAACCTCAAATAAATTTTAACACTTGGAGCATCGAACTTTCAGATGTTTTTAAGAAATTTTTGTTGAAAAAAGAACGATGCGACAATTATTTTAGGATAATAATAGAGTGCATCGGATTTGTAAGCACACAGCAACAGCTAATAAAAAAGTTCATGTATTTTTTTGCTATTGTGCTTATCATAGTAATCTAAACATAAACTAGTTGTTAACCTATATAAATCTTTCGCTATTTTTTGTGTTTGTATGCCTCTATGAATCTTCGGGATAGTAAGACATATAAAGGGAACCTTACATATATTGGAATATCGTTTTACAAATAATAATGGTTGATTTTTAATGACACGAATAATTTCTGTTGCTTCCGGTAAAGGCGGTGTGGGCAAAACAACAGTTACAGCAAATGTGGGCGCCGCATTAAACGAGTTTGGCTACCGTACACTCGTTATGGATACAAATCTTACAACACCTAACTTAGGTTTTCATCTTGGCGTCCCTTTATACCCTAAAACACTTCACGATGTTCTTAAAGGCGAAGCATATATTGATGAGGCGATTTATGTTCATCCCACAGGATTAAAAATTGTTCCTGCAGGGATATCAATGGCTGACTTAAAGTCAACAAATCCAAAACAGCTTGGAAAAGTTGTCCTTGATCTTGTTGGCGACCACGATGTGGTTTTGCTTGACGGTGCTGCAGGCCTTGGAAAGGAATCGTTAGCAAGCATTGAGGCAGCAGACGAAGCATTGATTGTTACAAACCCTCAGCTTCCATCAGTAACAGATGCACTTAAAGCAATAAAAGTTGCAGAAGAAGCAGGAACGCACATACTGGGTGTTGTTGTAAATCGCATTCGTGGCAACAAGTCAGAGCTTTCAATCGATGATGTAGAATCCCTTTTAGGTTATCCGGTTATTGCGAAAGTTCCGGATCACGATATTGTTCAGGAAAGCCTTGCCGCAAAAACACCAGTTGTTCATTATTCTCCAAATGCAAAAGCATCAATAGAATTAAAGAAACTTTCTGCATCTCTTATGGGTATGGATTGGGAGCCGCCAGAAGAAGACGGGTCAAAACAGTCACTTCTTTCACGATTCTTCGGCTTTTTAAGGAAATAATTTTTTTAATTTTTGGGCGCGTGGTGAAAACTGCAACCTTTAGGTTACAGATGAGCGCCCGAAAAGCTTGAAACCGACCCAAACAAACCACGGACTTTAGTCCGTGGTCTCCCAAAGGTTTCATGATATATCTTGTCTGGTATATGCGTTCTATAATCTGTTTTGAATCAAGTAATGTATATATAAAGAATCATTCTCTAAGTTTTTGTATGGAAACATGGCAGGCAATTGAGCGAAAAAAACAGAAGCTTTTGTTTTCATTCAATGCTAAAAAAGACGATCAAACCAATGCCGGAAAAGACAAGGAACAAGATATATAAATCTATCTGTGTCAACCAATAACAAGGATTTTTTATGAAAAAACAAACAATTCTTGCAATTTTTGTAATAATTATAATTTCTGGATGTACTTCTTTTAAGAATTCTGAAAACCCCACAGGAGATGCAATAAACCAAATTGGAGTTGAAAGCGTTATGGCAGTAAAAGACGGAGATACAATAAAAGTTGATTATGTTGGCACATTAGAAGACGGGACTGTTTTTGATACATCTATTGAATCAATTGCAAAAGAATCCGGAAAATTTCAGGAAGGAAGGCCATACGAACCTCTTGAATTTAAGGTCGGTGCCGGCCAGATGATAAAAGGATTTGATAAGGCCGTTGTCGGTATGGAATTAAATGAAGAAAAAACAGTGACCCTTCCGCCTGAAGAGGCATACGGTGAGAAAAATGAAAAGCTCATACAACAAGTCCCGATAGATACACTTAAGAATGCCGGAATTGATCCCAAAGAAGGAATGGCAATATCTGCAAGCGGGCAGCCCGCGCAAATAACAAAAGTTGAAAATGGTACTGTTACTATTGATTTTAATCACGAGCTTGCAGGAAAAACTTTGGTATTTAAAATTACGTTAAAAGAAATATTGTAAGGTGTTTTATTGGTAAAAACAGGAATGAAAAGCGTAATACATATAGACTATTCTGACAAGGTCAAGATAAAGCGCGTTGAAGGCGGTTTAAGGTATGATGCTGTTGTAGAGATTGGGGACGGGTGCGAACTTTTCGTTTCCCAAGAGCAGCTTGAAAACTTAAAAAAAGAGATTGCAAATACATTAAAACCAAAGGCTAATTAACGGCCTAAAGTTCCAAGGACATCTGCTTTTGTAACAATACCTGCAAGTTTATTATTCAATAAAATAATTACTGCCTGATTATGTTTAAGAATGGATATCAAGACATCAACCGGTGTTTTTTCATTAACTGTCGGAAATGCGTTGTCCATAATGTCAAATACTTTTAATTGTTTTATATTTTTGTTTTCTGCCATTATTTTTTCAAGGATTGTTTTTTCAGAGATGCTTCCGACAATTGCCTTGTTTTCAATAACCGGCACCTGGGAGATTTCCTCTTTTTTCATAAGAGTTATTGCCCGCGCGACTGTGTCTGTTGGCTTAACAGTGACGATATTCTTTCGCATTATGTCTTTTGCTTTTATTTTATTCTTGCTTTCAAGAACATCAAGCGCTCTAAAAATCCTGCCGACAACGCTGTAAGATGGCTCAATTAGGTTACTTTCTAGTTTTGCAATCAATGATTGTGATGTTTCTGAGCGAAGTGCTAACTGAGCCTGTGTTATTCCGAGCGCTATTCTTCTGCGTTTAATTTCTTTAATATTTGGAAACATGTATTATTCTTGTAGGAATAATTTTATTAAGTTTTGTATCGTTTGTTATTGATTTTTTAATAAACGCTATAACGGCACAGTGCCGGGCAAAGATTTATAAGGGATGGTTGCGAATATAATAATTAGAATGTGACCCACACATTCAGTAAACTGGAGGCGATGCCGTAAGGTAGAATTTCCGGAACAAAAACCAATCTCGGTGGGTGTAAAATAGTAATCGGGCATACATTGCCAAAATAATACTTTTGCGTTTTGCACCCATCCGGGCCCAAGTTTCTTTTATGGACTTTTTCTATTTAGTTTACAAAACTGCTCAAGTCAATCTCAAAGACAGAAACAGGAACTTCCAGATTCCACTTGTTCAATACTTTTGGATGTATTTCTCCAAGATACCCTATAGTCTTTCCACCCAATTTTATTTCAGCAGATCGACCTTCAATGAACGATGGATGATTTGCCTTTTTTATTTTTGCCTTTATATCAAGCGCGCATAAAGCACTTTCAAGCGTTGCTTTTATTTTTGAGAAATCCGAATCAATGCTAGCACTTGCGAATGCAAGATGCATGTTTTCTTTTGTGGAAGTTTCTGAATTCTTGTCAAAAAGCATAACATCCCCGATTTCGAAAAGATTCTGGGGATATTCATAATGCGTGTTTTCAGACAATATTTTCATAAGACCTGAAACGAGATTATCGCGCAGTGTGTCATACTCAACATTTGATGGATTTTCAGGTTTTATCAACTTCCTTTTTTCCATATTCATTTTTTCACACAGATTCATCTCGTCGGTTATGTGGTAGCTTTTGCATTCAAGTGCGCCATAGCCTGTCATGACTTCTGCTGCCTTTCTTTCAAATATTGTCTTTTTTGTTTCTCCTGCAATGGTTGCAACCGCAGGAATCACTTCCTCAAAATTTTCATATCCATACGCAATTGCGATGTCTTCTATAATATCTATTGGGTGCAGTATGTCTGCCCTGTATGCGGGTATAAGGGTATATCCGTTTTCATAGCCAAGACCCATTTTCGCCAGCAGTTTTTTGATCTCAGTCTCACTTAATGTTATTCCAAGCAGCTTTTCGGTGTATTTTCTGTTTATTTTTATTTTTCTTGGAGTGAAATCAGGATATTCAAATTTTTGCGTTTCGTAATCCATCTCAAGCGAATAGATTGTCCCGCCTATATCATCAAGTGTTGCAAGTATAATATTTATCGCAATCTTAAGCGTGTTTAAGTCAGTTCCCGTAGCTTCTACAAAAACAGCCTTTGTCTTTTCTGTTATTTTCCCCACATCATGCGAATTGATGATTGGGGGCATGGACATAATTGTGTTGTTGCCGTCAAGAAATACAGGATATTTTTTTAATCCTCGGATGATATGGCC
>DAOVNB010000061.1 GCA_030630425.1 archaeon
ATGTTCCAGTGGACATTCACAGCCCCCTCAGAAGAAAAAATTGGCGCAGACATGGGCCTTTCACACGAATGCACATTCAAGACTCAGATAAAATACGAGTCAAGCGCAAGAACAACAAGCTATGTCTATTTTGCAGACCAAAACGAGGTAATACAGCGCGCATATACGAGCAAGGAATTAAGCCTTAAGGGCGATTCAATTGCAACAAAAGGGCCTGTTGTCGCGAACCTGATACCTTCAATGGACCAGCCCATACCTGTAAAAGACCAAGATAGCGAATGGACATTCTACATTCAGCTTCAAAACAAGGGCGATGGAATTGTTAATGTAACAAGTTTGACAATTGAGGGTGCTGTTTGTGATTTTGAGGATCAGAAGGACAAATTCAAAATATACGGCCAGAAATCCTCAAGAATTGCATGCACAACCAAAACACCAATAGTAGACATACTTACACCAAAAAAATACACAATAGATGTAGAATATGAGTACACCACAAGAAAAGACTTAAAAATAAAGACAGAAGCATTTAAATATTAAAAAAGCAGTTAAATGCCTTTGGCGTATAAAACATTTAAATACTCTGGGCGCATAAATTAGTGTATTGCTTTAGAGATTTGTTCAGGGGGGTTTTAAATGAATCATAAATTGTTTGTTGTTTTGGTCGCGGCAATCCTTATTGCGGGTTGTACAGGGGGTTCCGGCTTTGATAAGAATGCAGGAGCGACAATAAAGGAGTATTCTATCGATTTTACTGATTTAATTGAGCGTGAGGAGACAGGAATACTGCTTACAGTCCAGAATGTGGGCGGAAAAACAATGCCTGGCGACTCAAAATTGTGGCTTTATGGTCCAACATTTTCAGATGATTCTTGGATAGTTACTGGTTCAATTGAGTCAGCGAAAAATGGTATGGTGATCGAAACAGATAAGTTTCTTCCACCAGACACAGAAAGAGGTGCAGAAGGAAGTCTGATACCAACACATGGGACGTTGAAATTCAACGGGAGCATACCAGAAGGTCTTCCACCACAACAGTATGTCTTTAATGCACGGCTTTGTTATCCTTATATTACTTCAGCGGCTTCTGTCCTTAAGACACAATCAAAGAATGAGTACAGGATAAATCCACAAAAAAAGACAGCCGCACAGACTGTGGCATCTGCAGGTCCTATACACATATCGCTTAGGGGCAGCGAGAATATAAGGCGCAGCGGTAATTCCATACAGCTTGTTTTTGATGTCGACAATGTGGGTTCAGGCAATCCTCTTGCAAAATCAGGCAGCGATTGTTCTGTAGGACCGGACATACCACTTAATAGGCTAAACAAGGTAACTGTGGATGTCACTCTTGATGGTGCAACTATTGAGGGATGCCAGAGCAAGAATGTGAGCATAGATAAGAAAACAAACAAAGGGATTCTTTACTGCAGCGCAGTTGTATCGGATACAAGCGATCCTGAGCACGAATTCCATGTAACCGCAACAGCAACCTATGACTACTATATTACAAGAGAACTTGTTGTAAGCGTTGCAGATGACGGCACCGGAGATGCTTAAAACAGCTTAAAGAAGTGCTTGCCACAATTAAATGAACCAATTGAATGAAACTGACACATCGATTTTGTGGCAAAAGCACTTGAGGTAATGGTATGAATAAACTCTTGTTAATCCTTGCAATACTTCTTGTCGCAGGATGCACAAGCAATAACGATACTGGAAGCCAGTCTAATCAGGGAATAATAATAGAATCACTGGTTTTATCCCCATCAGATGTAGTGGATCAGGAGCCGTTTGATTTATTCTTTAAAGTTGCCAATGTCGGCGGAAAGACAAAGATAGTAACAGCATATATTTACGGTCCGGAATGGGTTGAAGAAACAGATTTAGATAAACACGAACTGATTGCCCCAAACAAGCAGACCGGAAGCATCGGAGAGTCATTTGTTTTTGAAAAAACCTTCGGGCCTATTGATGTTTCTAAAGGGCTTACTGAAGAATATACCGTAAATGGAAGAATCTGTTACCCCTATGAGACTGTTGCATCAACAGATGTTGAAATAATTTCTCTTGCAGAAAAAAGGATTACTGATGTGAAGCAGGCAACAAGGACAGTAAAAACGCAGAACTCTGATGCACCCATACATATCGAATTTACAATAAAAGAGCCTTTAGTGGTGTATGACGAAACTACAGAAAAGATACCTATTGCAGTCAAGGTTCGCGATGTTGGCGGCGGGTTTGCAACAAAAGAAGAATCCTGCAGCAAAAATCCAGACATCTTGTCAATGGATAGGATATCTGTGAATCTCGAAGGCGCCGGCATAACCTGTGATGAGAAGGAAGTACACATCACAAACAAGCAGGCAACTCTTTTTTGCACAATGGACGCAGCAACCGGCGGGCTTCCGTCAAAAACAGTAAAGATCATTGCAACCGCAAGCTATAGATACTATAAGACAAAGCAGGCAACTGTTAGAATTTCAGGAACCTGAGTGATTTTGATGCAGAAAATTTTCTCCATTTTTTTGATTGTGCTTGTTTTGGGTTGTACCAATGGGACCTCTCTCGGCGGAAACGGGGGAGTTTCTGTAGGTCTTTCCGTAAATCCTGTGAGCATACGGGATACACAGCAATCACTTCTTACAATATCCCTTAAAAACACCGGGGATGAGGATACAACAACTACAATAGATATTTACGGAATTGATAATGCCGAATGGGACTATGATACCCCCCCCAGAGTAGAATTAATAGCAACAGATAAGCAAATTGGATATACTGCCGAAGAAAAGAAAATATCTTTTTTTCTGGAACGCAAAGAAAATAAAGGACTACTTCCAAAAGGGCAGGTCTTTACATTTGAGCCGCGCGTAAGGGTGTGTTACAACTATAAAACAATAGCAACATCAAAAATAGATGTTTATTCTAAAGAAGAGTTTTATAGGGAAATGCCGCAAGAAAGAAGCATTTCAACAAAGCAGACAAAAGCGCCGCTTCAGGTAAGCATAGATTCAAAACAGCCACTGATTTCAGGAGACGCGCTTCTTTTAGACGTCACATTAACAAACACCGGCGGCGGAACAGTCACCAACAATGAATGTGGTGCAGACAAGTTTAGTTCGTTAAATACGGTTAAATCCTTTGTTATTGAAGTGAATGGCGACGAGTGCACCACAAACAAAGAAAATATTATCTTAAAAAAAGGGCAGTCAACACAGATTACGATTGAATGCGGAGAAATCACAACCGAAAACCCAAAAGAGACAAAAAATATAGAATTAAAATTAAAATACACATACTACACTGACGCAAAGACAACTCTTTTGGTCGAAGGGACAAGTAAGATAGTAGAAGAACCCGAAGAACCAACCAAAAAGAGTATTGATCATATTTTTGAAGGAGACAATATAATTTCTTGTGATTATGAAGAAGAAGAGACTATTGAAGGGGTATTGGTTCTTGAAGATGTGTTTGACGAGAGTATGACAATTTATGTGAGTTATACGAATAAAGAAAATGAAGATGTATCTGATATGTGGGGTATGGACGAAACAATACATCTTTTAGGCGACATTGAATTAAAGCTTTTAGATATATCTACTGTTGATGTGGAAGCAGAAATACAAATCATATGCCCTTAAACATATAATACTTGCTTCTAAATTTCAAGCATGAAAGTATTCGCAGACCTGCATATTCATTCCCGCTACTCAAGAGCTACAAGCAAAGCTTTGACCATTGAAAATCTGTCCAAATGGGCGAAAGTCAAGGGAATGAACCTTTTAGGCACTGGTGATTTTACACATCCATTATGGCTTGATGAGCTTAAAAGCAGCTTAAAAGAGGACGGTTCAGGCATCCTTAAAGATAATCAAGGCATGAATTTCGTTCTGCAGGCAGAAGTGTCAAACATATACTCTCAGGACGGCAAATTAAGGAAAATACACAATGTTCTTTTAGCCCCTGATTTTGAGACCGTAGAGCAAATAAATGATCATTTCTCAAAAAAAGGGAAGCTTGCATCTGACGGCCGCCCCATTTTCGGGAAATACCCATCGTATGAAATGGTTGAAGACCTAAAAAAGATATCAAATGACATACACATAATACCGGCGCATATATGGACGCCTTGGTTCTCCCTTTTTGGCGACAAGTCAGGATTCGACAAAATCGAGGATTGTTTTCGCGACCAGACAAAACATATTTTTGCGCTTGAGACCGGGCTTTCAAGCGACCCTGCCATGAACTGGAGACTCTCACAACTTGATAAATATACACTAATATCCAATTCCGACCTTCATAGCTTCTGGCCGTGGAGAATAGGGCGGGAAGCCAATGTCATCAATATTGAAAAATTGTCGTACAACGGGCTTATAGAAGCCATTAGGGACAAGAAAATGGAGTGCACAATAGAAGTAGACCCTAACTACGGAAAGTATCATTTTGACGGCCACAGGAACTGTAATGTTTGCTTTAGCCCAGAAGATTCAATAAAATACAAAAACATCTGCCCTGCATGCGGCAAGCCCCTGACTATTGGTGTTCTTCATAGAATAGAAGAGCTTGCAGACCGACCGGTTGGTTTCAAGCCTGAAGGCGCAATACCATTTAAGACAATGCTGCCGCTATCTGAAATAATATCAAAGCTATATGGCATTTCAGGTATTGCCACAAAGAGAGTTTGGGCAATTTATAATCCACTAATAGAAAAATTCGGAAGCGAGATGGCAGTCCTTCTTGAAGCGCCAAAACAAGATTTAGAAGCAGTAACAACAAAAGAGCTTTCAAAAGCAATAATCGACAATAGGAATGGCGATATAACCGTCGCGCCAGGGTATGACGGAGAATATGGTTATGCTGTTTTTAGTGAAGAAGATAAAAATAAAGCAACAGCAGAGTTTAAAATGCCCCAGAAAAGCCTTTCTGATTTTAAAAATTAAAGAGGTAGGTAACAAGCGTTACCTAAAAGAATTTAGATGTTGTCAAGAATGTCTTTTATTTCATCCTTGACTTCTTTTTCTTCTTTTTTCTTTTTAGCAGGCTTTTTTTCTTCCTTAGGTTTCTCTTCTTTTTCTTCTTCCTTTTTTGTTG
>DAOVNB010000172.1 GCA_030630425.1 archaeon
CTTGAAAATTGAAAAAGATAAGAAGGATTATTCTTTCTATAATACAAATCTCTTTGCGAAGTAAAGGCTATATGTCAGTTAGGACTACGGAATCCCCCATCGTCGTGGGGATTTCAAATTATAAGACACACATAAAAAACAAATTTTTAAAGCTTGTTGGTGTATAACATATCTGATGAATGCAGAAACAGCGATGAATTTTGGGAAAAACATCATATCTGTTAGGGATATGGATAGAAAAACAATTGAACATATACTTCTCACCGCAAAAAATATAGAAGAAATGCCTAAAAACAAGCGAATAGAACTCGCAAAAGGATATACTGTCGCATCCCTTTTTTTCGAGCCGTCCACAAGGACCATGCTCTCTTTTGATACGGCTGCCAAGAATCTGGGCTGTTCGGTGATTGGTTTTTCCGGAACAGAATCCACTTCTGTAAAAAAAGGGGAAACACTGGCAGACACTATACGGATGGCATCTGCTTATTCTGACTTAATTGTTATGCGGCACCCTCTTGAAGGCGCTTCAAGAAGGGCGGCGAATGTTTCAGCAGTGCCCATCATAAATGCAGGCGACGGGGCGAACCAACACCCTACACAAACTTTGCTTGACTTATATACGATTCTTAAAAGCAAAGGAACGCTGGACAATCTCACAATTGCACTTGCAGGGGACTTAAAATACGGGCGGACAGTCCACAGCCTCGCTCACGCGCTTTCTTTTTTCAACAACAATAAATTGCTTTTTATTGCTCCTAAAGCACTTGAGATGCCTGAAGACTTAATAGCTGAGCTTGACGGAAAAATTGAAACAAAGGAAACAACAATAACAGAAGCGCTCAAAAGCGCAGACATACTTTACATGACGCGCATACAAAAGGAGCGGTTTTTAGACCCGCAGGAATACGAGCAATTACGGGGCACCTATGTGCTTACAAAAGACATGCTTGAAAATGCAAAAAAAGGATTGAAAGTTATGCACCCACTGCCCAGAGTTGATGAGATTTCAACAGAAGTTGATTCAACTGAAAACGCGATTTATTTTACTCAGGCAAAAAATGGGGTTCCGACAAGAATGGCCTTGATTGCCCTGCTTTTGGGGGTTATGAAATGAATACAGACAATACGCCAAAAGACAAGCTTGCAATCACGAAAATAATGTTCGGCACTGTTATAGACCACATACCAAACAAAATGTCATTTAAAATCTCAAGCATCTTAAACCTTCAAAATTCCAACGGTGCCATTGCGGTTATAGCCTCTACAAAAAGCAGGAATATGGGCAAAAAAGACATAATAAAAATAGAGGGCAGGCACCTTAATTCAAGCGAGCTGGACAAAATCGCGCTTTTAGCGCCCGGAGCCACAATAAACATAATAGATGATTCTAAAGTAATATCCAAAACACTTCTTTCAACACCCGCACAGGTTTCAGGAATCCTTAAATGCTTTAACCCTAATTGTATAACAAACCATGAAAAAACAACAACAAAATTCAAAACCGTATCCCGTACACCGCTTAAGATTCGCTGTTTTTATTGCGAGCGCACATTTGATGAAGATATTCTGGAGCGCATGATAAAATGAGCAAAGATCTTAAAGGCATAAAAGCAGTAATTTTTGACATGCAGGAAACGCTTTACACCAACAGCCGGCTGTATCCTGACACCGAACAATTCTTAGAATTCCTTATGGAAAAAGGTATTGCCCTTGCTGTCCTTTCAAATGCCGAAAAAACCGCTGTAGAGAATATTCTTGCAGACTTTAAGCTGACAAAGTTTTTTGACAGCATCATATGCGCTCCTGAGTACGGCACATCAAAGCCGGACCCAATGCTTGTAGGAATTACGCTTGCGGTTCTTGGCGATGCTGTAGGCAGGAAAATAAAAAAAAGCCAAACTCTTTTCATAGGCGACAAGCCTTCTAAAGATATACGATGCGCAAAGCTTTTTGGCATAAAGGCGGTAAGACTGTTGCGGGGGCTTCATGCCACAGAAATTCCGGAAGACAAGTACGAGACCGCTGATTTTGAAGTGAAGAATTTTAAGGAAGCTAAAAAATTGTTTGCCTGATTAATTATATAATGCTAGTTCGTATATTAGTATCTTATGCCGTCTAAACTCTTTAAGACAAAAAAGTTTTTGAATATTTATTCCACGCAGGCCTTTTTCTCCGCCGCATCCATTTTCGGCGGGACTTTTATTTACCTTTACCTTTTTTTAAAAGGATTTTCTTATTTTGAGCTTGGCGTTTTTACTGTGCTCATATATGCAACCCCGTTTTTGGTGCTTCTAAAGAGAAGAAAAGTTTTTCTTGCAACATCCATGAAACAGGGAATACTGATTAAGATGCTCACATTTGCAAGTGTTGCTTTTGCAGACAGCATGGCTGCCCTTGTCCTTTGCGCACTTTTTCTTGGAATATCGCGTGTTTTTTACTGGGTGCCTTATAATGTTGCCTTGCTTTCTTTAGATACTAACCGCGCAGGCCTTCTTTCAAGCCTCGCATTCGCGCTTCCGACACTTTTCGGCATTGTTCTTCCGGCTTTGGGCGGCATTGTGGCAGACACATTCAGCTTTGAAATTGTGTTTGCGATAAGCATACTCATTCTTTTCGGCTCGCTTTTTGCAACAAATCGTATAAAAGAAAAAACAATTATCGATTTTGACGGAATTGTCTCATGGAAAAAAACAACAGGCATTAAAACGCTTATGATAATTCATGGCGTATGGCAGGGCATAAACTGGACAGCGCTCCC
>DAOVNB010000177.1 GCA_030630425.1 archaeon
CTAACAGCTATATCTAGTTCAAGGATTGGAATGCACCACTTTTATTTCACTAATGATAAAAATGCAAAAATAAACATTGCTTTGGAACATGCTGGTGAAGTAAGGTCAAATTGGCAGTATGTAGTAGCGCCAGGGTCCTATGCAAAATTAACCGATTCAAAAGATGATCAAGGAAATATTACAAAAACGACCGATGATAAATATAATACATTGCCGGACGATGAAAAACCATATGCTGGCAAATATACATTAGAAAATATCATGGCACCTGCATTGATTACATATGATGAATTTCCTTCAATCTTCAAAGAAGAACTCACTAAAAGAAACGAAACCGAAATTATAAAGAAAAACAAACCACCAAAAGATTTTGTACCAAGTGCAGACTCTAATAAATCGGCATTGTTTGAACTTGAAATTGATGATGTTATCTCGTCTATCCCAGACCGTGGACGACATCCATCACTGTTTCATGACAGTCACACTGGAAAGAATACATCAATATCAGACGATTTATTACATTGTTGGAGGCATAATGTGTCTCACAATGCTATATCAGCTCTTGCTGTTATGGCTGGATTATTTGATTGTGTAGACGCAGGAACTGGACATAAGCATAGTGGCAGTGGAAGTTCATGTATTGATTATGATGACGGTGAAACCATATACAAGATATGGACGTATGCTAAAGAGAACGGGTATATCCCCAAAAACGACCCAATGCCTTCTAAGGTAATAACATGGTTCGCATTAAAGAATGGTTTTTGCACCGAATCTGATTTAACAGACGGTCATAAAGTGCCTATGGATGTATATCTCAAAGTGTTGAAGGTGATAGGATTGTATGTTGAAAAACAAAAGAAAGATGTTGCCCCTGCCGAGTCAGATAATCATAAAACAAACTGTTCAAACATAGAAAGTGTGCTGTGCAATTCAAAGGGGGACATCATACCTAAACTGCTTGGTGATGATATGTTGTCTAAGGATGAATATATGACATTGAGAGACAACGGCGAGTTGTACATCTACAGAGATGGAGTATTTCATATCGACATAAAAGCAGGGGACGCAAAGGCAATTGCAAACGACATATTAGAGATGAAAGCAAGCGTAAAAAATGTAAATGAAGGAGTAAGTTATGTGATGCACAAAACAAGAATTGACCGGGACAATATCAACTGTGCCCCATTCAAAATAAACATGAAAAATGGGATGTATGATGTTCTAAAAGATGAATTGTTACCACACAGCCCGGACTATAAATCAACAATACAAATAGACACTGAATATAATCCTGATGCTAAATGCCCAGCAATAACTAAGTTTTTATTCGAATTAATGGACCCTATAGACGTACCACTTATAATTCAGTTTATTGGGTATTGTATGGTCCAAGACGTGGCACAACAAAAAGCCTTGTTAATCGACGGATCAGCAAGAAACGGAAAATCTACACTTATTAAATTAATTACGTCGATGGTTGGGAATGCTCATATAAGTGGAGAATCACTTGAGGAGATTTCAAAAGATCGTTTTTCGACTATGCAGCTGTCTGGAAAACTTGCAAATGCACATCCTGACCTTTCTGCAAATGCTATTGTGGACACGTCAATATTTAAAACCGTTGTAACTGAAACTAGGTTGACCGGACAAGGTAAAGGCAAAGACAAAATTATGTTTGATAACATTTGCACTCATATTTTTGCATGTAACATGTTGCCTGATGTAGACGAATCAGAAACAGCATATTTTAGGCGGTTTGTTCAAGTTACGTTCCCGAACACATTTGAAGGTGATGAAGACGATAAAGACATATTAAATAAAATAACAACAGAAGATGAAAAATCAGGCTTTTTTAATTGTTGTATGGTTGGATTAAGGGCATTGTTAGAATACGGGGAGTATTGTGACCTTGAAACAACTGAATCAAATCAAAAGAGATATCTTGATAAAAGCAATCCTATTGGGCGGTTTTTCGATGAACGCACTGCACCAAGCGTGAAAGACACACCAAAAACAACTGTTTATTATGCCTATGTTGGGTGGTGCAATGAGATAGGTATAAAACCAAAACACGATAATGTTTTTTGGAAAGAAGTGAATAAACAGGGATTAATCGTATCTGGACGGGAAGGAAGTGGAGATAGATTACACACATGTAAAGGATTATGTGTTTCTGTTCTCGGTGCCGTCCATACGTCCACTCCAGATATTTTACATGGACGTGGTGAAAAACAAGAGATAGAGGTATTAATATATAACATACGTCCAGACGTCCAAGCATATAGAGAATATAACCTATACGCACATACGCACGATATCTATACGCGCATATACGCGCATAAGAACACAGAGTTAAAAAAGCCCGGACGGACGGACGCCATAGAAAAACAAGAACAAGAGAAACAGTATGAAAATTTATATGCGTCCGACGACCAGGCAAAACCCGAAAAACACACTTTTTTTTCAGGCTGTCCATCACAAAGAGACACAGTAAATTTCATTAAAGCTACAATTCAAGACTTACAAATAGATGGTAAGACACCAATCACTACAGTCTTAGATCATGCCATTGAAAACGGAATTGCTTTTGATAGATGTAAGGCAGCAATCATGCAGATGAAGAAAGAGGGAACGATATTCGAACCTGCTGAAGGATATTATAGGTGCATATAGGTGAATCAATATGAAACACAAAC
>DAOVNB010000055.1 GCA_030630425.1 archaeon
AAGCGCTTTTAGTGATTGATGGACCAATGGATATTCTTTTTATTGAAGCGGGCGAAACGAAAAAAGAGACGCTTGTTTCAGGCGACCTTGTCCGTTTTGAAAAAACAGCGCACACTGTAGAAAACAACACAGAAAAACCCGCGAGATTTTTTGTATTAAAAATGGTCCCTGAAGGAAAAGACAAAAAACATATTTTTTTGAATGACAAAAAAATTATTAAAAAGGAATAAGCTTTATATAATCGCAAAGCACAATTTTTATTAAATACTTTTAGGTGAGGTCGGTTCATTATGTCAGTAGAGCAGGTTGAAGCAAAACATTTCAAAAGAGGAAATTTTATAATGGTTGATGATGTTGCATGCAGGGTTTTAGACAACTCAAAATCAGCACCCGGAAAGCACGGCCATCTTAAATGCAAAATAGAGGCAACCGGCCTTCTTGACGGCAAGAAAAGAATGATAATGAAGCCGGGAGAAGCCAAAATCCCGTGTCCCATAATTGATAAGCGCGCAGCACAAGTTCTATCTTTAAGCGGAAAAACAGCGCAGCTTATGGATATGGTAACCTACGATACTTTTGATACTCAGATTCCCGATGATGTAACCGGCGTTACAGAAGGCGGTGAAGTCGAGTACTGGGTAATTGCAGGAACCAAAGTGATTAGGGCTGTTAAATGATTTTTTAACATATTATTTTTGAATATGGTTCAGTAATTAAATACGCTCTAGATTTTGCATGATTCAATGTAATGGTTCTTATATTTCCAGGACGCCCACTATTTTCATTTCTTGATCTATATTCCAATCTTATCAAATGATATACCTCATCCCATGAAAGAGGATACTTTTTTGTGGTGTTTACTTCATTAGAAATATGACAACTGCCTTCTTTTAATACACTTTCAATATAATATGTTTCAGGATTGAATTGCACTACAAGTACATCTCGTATTCTATTATTATTAAGCACACCACGCAATGAATCGCTGTCAAGAACATATAACATATTATCGTTTAAAGCGCCATGAACCCCATTTGGTTTGTGAATAACATCTCGTTTAGTTATATTAGGTATTATGGAACGCCGCACATCGCCTATAATTTTATTTGTTTCGTTTTTTCTAACTTTGTAAATTTTTATTTTCTCTTTAGTTGTACCTGTTTGTTCAATAACACCTAATCGATTAAGATGGCTTATGAATTGTCCTGCAAAATTTTTACCGCAACCGAACCAACGATCAATATCTGCAGAAGTCAGTTGATTGCCATTATTTGAAACAGAAATTAATCTTTCTTTTAGATGTTCAGATAATGCGGGATCATAATGAATATAGTCATCACGTATGTTTGACTTAACACCATCACTCTTTTCAGAACCCACAAGTCTTCACCACCAAACTTAAATTCAATACTGGTTAAATCGCGAATTTTATGTTTCTAGACACAGTTACATGGTCTTCGACATAATTTAGCAGTAAATTCAATTCCTTTTTGCTTAAAGGTGCATAAATAGATGTTTTTCCTTCGCGCAATCCACCACTTTCTGCATTGTTGATAGTTATTTGTTCTTTATCTGTTCCAATACCTGAAACATTCAGATATTGATTTTTGCCATTAAATGGTTTAACTTGTTTTTCCCCATAGTTGTAAACCCCCATTACAGCACCATTAGAATCGTTGAACCTGACAACAACACAGCCATCAAGATGAGAGTAATCTGGTTCAACTAACTCGTTTGGTTCTGGTTCATCTAAAAGCCCTGCGAGCAGATTTTCTGTTTCACTTTGGGATGAAGTAATTTCTTTTTGTTTTTTGGATTTTTCAAGAATCATTGCAGCATAGGTTTTTTCGGGGTCAAATAAATTCGTAGAGGCATACGAGTGTGGTTCTCGGTCACCCACAACCTGCAAAATATTTAAATCGACAAGAAATTTTGTTGCAGAGCTAATTTCATTACTTGTTGGTTTTCTAATTCCTTTTTTGCCTTCTGCATGATTGAGAAGATACGATGTTAGTTCACTTACGGTGAATGATTTGTTTGATGTGATAAAGTTATTCATTTTTTTTGTTGCTCTTTGTTCATTTTCTTCTTTAGGCGCAAGATATCTCCAATAACTCGCAGCATTGCCATTCATAATCTCTCACCACCAATTTCAAACAAATATAATCACTTACAAGTTGCTAATCATCAAACATTTAAATATGTTTGCCCAAACCCGTTTATGTTTTTGCACACAGAACGCCTGAACTTAATATCTGAAAACAATGATTTGAAATCATCAAGCGTAGCTATTTTCGGCGTTCCATTTGATTCAACCGAAACCAATATCCCGGGCCAAAGGTTCGCCCCAAACGCAATAAGAGATGCATTTTTGGCAAAAGAGACAGGCACGCTTACGGATAAAATCTATGATGCGGGAAACCTTATATGTGTTTCGGGAAACGCTAAAAACACATTACAACGGCTTGAAGACACCATAAAAGACCTCGACCAGTACACAAAAACAGCAATTCCGGTCATTCTTGGAGGCGAACATACAATAACTTTGGGTGTGGTAAAAGCGCTTAAGGAAAAATACAAAGATCTACAGGTTGTCTCTTTTGACGCTCATTTTGACGTAAAGGATGATTTTCAGGGCGAAAAAATATCGCATTCAACAGTAATGAGGCGAATCGCAGAACTTGGAATTCCAGTAACGGTCATAGGCGCCCGTGCAGGAAGCAGAGAAGAACATGAGTTTGCAAAAAACATAAACACAGACCCAAAAAATGTCGATTTTACAAAACCCACATACTTATCAATAGATATGGATGTGTTTGACCCGGCGTATGCCCCGGGTGTTGGCGATCCTGAAGTATGCGGTATTAAACCACAGGATGTTTTTGACATTCTAGCCAAAAACATAAACCTTGCAGGCGCAGACATTGTTGAGGCAAACCCGATGATAGAAAAGCATATAACCTGCTCTCTTGCAGCAGATTTGCTTTTGAAAATATTTAAGGCGAAATTATGAATCACAAACACATAAAGCAGATTGACATAACCAAAAAGTCAAGTGTAGATGAAATCATGCGCCAGATGGAGGCCGGCGGTTTTGGCGCAAAAAAGCTTTCAGAAGCAGCCACAATACTTGAGGCAGCAATAAAAGACAAAGAGACAAAAGTGTTTTTAGGTGTTGCAGGCGCGTTGGTTCCGGCAGGCATGCGAAAGATTCTAAGAGATATGATTGCAGACGGTTGGGTCGATGTGGTTGTGTCAACAGGCGCAAACATTACGCACGACATAATAGAGGCTATGGGCCATCACCACACTGTCGGAAGCGAAAAAGCAGACGATTTAGAGCTTAGGGACAAAAAAATTGACCGTATTTATGATGTTTTTCTTGAAAACAAGGCATATGAGGATTTAGAAACCTATTTGCATAAAATATATGCAGACATTCCAAAAAAGAAGATGGGTGTTAGGGAATTTTTGTTTGAGATTGGAAAACGAATTGATGATGAAAATTCCATATTAAGAACCGCGGCAGACAAGAATGTCCCGATATTCTGCCCAGGGATAGCGGATTCTGCAATGGGCTTCCATGCATGGAGTTACATTCTTGACAACGAATTAAGCGTTGATGTCTTTGAGGATATGAAGGAAATAATGGCAATAACATGGAATTCAAAAAATTCTTCGGTCTTTATCTTAGGCGGTGGGGTCCCGAAAGATTATATTTTACAGGCAATGCAGTTCTCACCAAAAGAGCACTCATCCGCAGTACAAATTACAATGGACCGGCCGGAGCACGGCGGGCTTTCAGGAGCAGAACTAAGGGAATCAATATCCTGGGGAAAGCTGGGCAAGAACGCGACCCACGCAACAGTCACAGCAGATATAACAATAGCTTTGCCGTTTATAGTCGCAGCGCTTAAAGAACGAGGTCTGTGAAATCTACTTAACAATCCCCTTCACCCGCTCCACAAGTTCGGGCTTGATGTAATGGTGGATTGTGACATTATAGTTGTCTTCCCACTCTTTTTTTTTCTTTGAGAACTTCCTGTGGCCAAGCTTGTCGGCAATGGATCGAAAAAGTTCGCGAACTTCCTTTTTTGTTGCGACCTTGTGTGTTTGTAAAAACTCCTCTGCGGTTTTTGTTGCATAAAACGAACGAACGATGTGCGGGTAGAATGCCTCCCCGCAGTATCTTTTAAACCCTTCCTTGAACTGGGAATCCAAAAGCGGATGACCCGTATTTGGGTTCACAAATACAAATGATGAGTTTCCAATTGGCTTTAGAATCTCTTTTAGCCTTTTTATGTAGGCATTTGGAAATTCTTCTGTAATTGTTCTTGGAACGCCGTCTTTTCCGATATAGTTAAAAGTGACAGAATTTCCATTTATTGTGATATCGCTTTTTTTCAAGGTGGTTAATCCTTTGTGCCCGTGGGCTTTATAGTATATTTCGTTTCCAACCCGCATGTATGTATTAAGGATAGTGTATATGGGAACCGCGAGATTGTCGTTTCTGTTCAAAAGCGCGGTTGCGACATTTCGTTTTAATTTTGGGTAGCGCTTTTCAAAATCCTCAACTGCCTTGTATTTCTTTTCATTTGCCTTCCCTTTTTTCTCAAGCGTATACACATAGGAATATGTTCCTCCGGGATTCCTGTAAATTACATCCCAATGCGTGTTTGAGCTTTCATCGTGTATTGTAAGATGGTCTGCGAAAAGCGAGTATGCCTTGTCAAGCTTTCTTCCATCGGGAAGCACACTAATCCTTGCGCCCTGTGGTTTTCCTTCAGGGGATATCTGGCCTTTTAGGAATTCCGGGTTCTTGGCATCAATAAGAAAATCCAGATTGTTATGCGCGCAAAAAAGTTCAACAACATGCATTGCCAATGGGAACTCATTTGAGGATTTATCCCATGAATTGCTTGTTCTTTCATAAACATTACAGTCTTTAGTTTTGATTCTAAGTGTGCCTTTAAGAACAGGTTTTGCCTTTTTGTCCGCCATCATATCAATATATTGTGTTTTTCAGTTAAAATATTTTCTTAAAAAAAGGGTGTGTCTGTGCAGATAAACCTGTCAAAGCGCGAGGATAAAATACTGGCGCAGGGACATAAAGAAAAAACAATTTAAAGATATGGCAAGTATAATGCATATGCGATTGATTAAGCTTACAGGCATGGTAAACAATCATTTTGAGACCGAGGAAATTCTGCAAAGAATCATAAAAGCAGGAGCATCAAACGCTGCTGTTATGTCCCGCGAGATACAGGTGCAATGCCCGGCGCAAAAGCTCCAGGTCGTAAAGACAGTTTTAGGCGAGCTTATGATTTCTGAAGTCAAGGTCAAGGAATCATCAATCATAGAGACAACTGTAGCACAATCCGGAAGCGCATCAGACCCTAAAAAATCA
>DAOVNB010000059.1 GCA_030630425.1 archaeon
AGATCTCCAATCGCCTTCATCTGCGGATTAAAATCCGCAGTTTTCGGCGAATTGTAGATAAAAATATATAGTCAAAAAACTAATTTTTTGTATTGGGAGATGATTTAGTTGACAAACTTCATTGATGTTGCAAGAACGGCCGGATTTAATGTCAAGATAAATATAGGCAAAATGACACTTTTCGTAGGTTCTGAGGAATTCTTCCCTACAATTAGGCGGGTAAAAGACATGACTGAAGTCATGATAGATAGGCCATGGCTTAACAATGAAGCGGATATGGGAAAAGAACTATACTATATGTTTCGGGGAATATCGCTTCTTGAGGATGAAAAGACAATAAAGGAAAGCAAGCTTCGATACGATATTACGATAATCCCGCCGTTCATGCTGGGGCGCGAGTTTGTAAAGACCGCAGGACATTACCATCCGGATGTGCCTGGAACAGATGTAACTTATACCGAAATCTATGAAGTCCTTTACGGAAAAGCACTTTACCTTATGCAGAAAGTGATTGGCAACAAAGTTATAGATGCCTATTTTGTCGAGGCGAATGCAGGCGACAAGGTCCTAATTCCTCCAGGATACGGGCACATCACAATCAACAGGTCTGATGAGCCCATTGTTATGGCGAACTGGGTTGCTTCAAATTTTTCATCAGATTATGAGCCGTTAAAACTAACCCGGGGCGGTTGTTTTTTTGTGCTAAAAGACAATATTCTTAAAAATGAGAACTACGATAATGTGCCTACGCCCGAATTTAGGAAACCTGCAACTGTTCTTGGAAGCGAACCCATGTATAAACTTGTTGAGAAAATAGAAAAACTCGATTTCCTTACAGCACCCCAAAATCACAGAGATGTATTTCTTTAGTAATTTTCAAGGTCTTTTATTACAGAGGTTGTTGATTTTTTTAATGGCTGTTTTTTTTCACGAAGAGACTGTTCTATTGCTTTTACAGACTCCATAATTTTTTCCTGCCTTTTGTATATCTCAAGAAGCGCCAGCCAAAGCTGTGCGGTCTGTGGGTTTTTTGAATTATTATATGCTTGCGCGTGACTTGTTGACATCGCAATAAGCTCATTTAGCTTCTTTTTGTTTTCATTGTCAAGCTTATCTCTGGGGTCCATGAAATGTCATACGCCTATAGAAATATAAATCTTCTTTGTAAATCATGTATACTTAAGTTAGGTGCTTTTATGAAAGACAAAGAGTTTGTTGAAATTGAATATGTCGGCAAGATAAAGGAAAGCGGAGATATTTTCGACCTTACAGATGAAAAGCTTGCAAAAGACAAAGGTATTTTTAACCCGCAAACAATTTATGGGCCGATAACTATTGTTGTGGGCACAAAACAGGTTCTTGCGGGTCTTGACACAGCACTTCTTGAAATGAATGCAGGAGATAAAAAGAATATCGTGATTGAGCCAAAAGACGGTTTTGGTGAAAGAAATATTACTCTTTTAAAAATTGTTCCGGCATCCCAATTCAAAAAACAAAATATAACGCCATACCAGGGGCAATACATAACCTTTGACCAGGGACTTCGGGGACGGGTTGTAAGTGTTTCCGGGGGTCGTGTGAAATTGGATTTCAACCACCCGCTTGCAGGAAAAGTTCTTGAATACGAGCTTCAAGTAACTAAAAAAGTGGATGCAACAAAAGATAAGGTTGATGCGCTTGTTTCATTTTATCTCGGTGCTTTGAAAAGCGCTACAACAATTTCAATTGAAGGCGCAAAAGTAAAAATACTCATCAAAAAAGATACACCCATAAACGATGCTGTCAAAGCCAAGATTGCCGAAGACATCAAAAAATATGTTGCAGATATCAAAGAAGTTGTGTTTGAGGGCAGTTAGTGCGCCTATCCGCGCTGTTTTTGCTTGTTTTCGCACACAGCCGTATAACGCCTACGAAATGGTAACGAAAGTAAAGACTTATATATTTTTGCTTCGTATTTAAAAACACACATTGGTTTAATGGAGAGATAAAGCCCAACAACTTAATTGCGAGGGATAATTATGGACAGTTTAATAAAAAATGCTCTTGAAAGAGAAGAACAGGAATCAATTAGAGGACGCGGCGTCAAAGAAGTGGTGCCTGGAAAAGAGAATGAAGTTGACAGCGACTTAAAAGAAATACTTAAAACAAGAAAAGCAGAAATAACTGTTGTTGGATGCGGCGGTGCCGGAAACAATACAATTGCGCGCCTTGTACAAGTCGGTATTGAAGGTGCCCAGACAATGGCAATAAACACTGATGCGCAGGACCTTCTATATACTGATGCTGATGAAAAACTCCTTATCGGAAAAGAGATCACAGAAGGCCTTGGTGCTGGAGCAAACCCTAAAATAGGGGAAGCAGCTGCAAAAGAGTCTAAAGAAAGTGTGAAAAAATCCCTTACAGGATCTGATATGGTATTTATCACATGCGGCCTTGGCGGCGGAACAGGAACAGGATCTGCCCCTATTGTTGCAGAGATAAGCAAAAAGCTAGGCGCGCTTACAGTCGCTATATGCACACTTCCTTTTGCTATGGAAGGACGGCATAGAATGGAAAATGCAAAGCTTGGCCTAGAAAAGCTTGAAGAACATGTTGACACACTTATTGTAATACCTAATGACAAGCTTATGGAAATGGTTCCCGATGTTTCTATAAATACTGCGTTTAAAGTTGCAGACGAAATACTTGTAAATGCTGTTAAAGGCATTGCCGAACTTGTAACAAAACCAGGCCTTATTAACCTTGACTTTGCAGACATACGGGCAGTTATGGGTGAAGGCGGAATTGCTATGATTGGCATGGGCCAGTCTGATACAGAAAACAGGGCAATTGAAGCTGTTCAAAAAGCACTTACAAATCCGCTTTTGGATGTTGATATTGACGGCGCTACAGGCGCTTTAATCAATGTGACCGGCGGCTCTGACCTGACTTTAAAGGAAGCAAAAGAAGTTGTAAATGCAGTGACATCCCGGCTTTCCGAAGAAGCAAAGGTCATTTGGGGTGCTATGATACAAAGAGAGCTTGGCGACTCAATAAGAGCTATGGTTATTGTAACTGGTGTTCAGTCCCCGCAGATTTACGGGCAAGAACATTCATTTATGGGCGAACAGAAAAAAGAAATTGAACAGAAGCTTGGTATTGACTTTGTTTAGTCTTTCCGCCAACTTCAACTGCCTAAACCTTTTTAAAAGTTGCGCACAAGAAATATGTATAATTCACGGATTTGCCCGCAAATACTGCTTCGGCAGGAGGGGCTTATTCTTTAGATATTATTAGTTTCCTTAAATTGAGGATATATTAATGAATATAAAAAACAAGATACAACGATATGTACGAGTGCTTAAAATAACCAAGAAACCAACAAAAGAGGAATTTTTTGCATCGTCAAAAGTCACAGGTCTTGGCCTTCTTTTAATAGGGGCTGTAGGTTTTGTGATATTTTTCATTGCATATCTAAGTGGAATATTTGATTAAACAATAAGGTGAAAAAATGGTTTTAGTTGCAGCAAGAACAACTGTCGGCCGTGAAAAAACAGCAATTGATGCACTTGACACAAAGATGTTGTCAAAGCCTATGGGTATCACAGCTGTTTTAAGCCCGGGAGAACTTAAAGGATATGTGTTTCTTGAAGGCGAAAGCATAGATACGATAAAAGAAGCGATACTTACAATACCCCACATACGAGGAGTGCTTGACAAAGAAGTGAACATAGATGATCTCTCTGATTTTTTCAGTGAAGAGCTTAAAGAAATAACTCTTGCTGTCGGAGATCTTGTTGAGGTTATGGGTGGACCTTTCAAGCGGGAAAAGGCAAAAATTGTCCGTCTTGATGAAACAAAAAGAGAGGCAAAAATTGAGCTTGTGGATAGTGCGGTTCCAATACCAATTACAATCAAACTTGATTTGCTTAAAATAACAAAATAATGGTGTAAAAATGTCAAAAGATACAATAGAGGCTATGGTTGACGGTGGAAAAGCATCGGCAGGACCGCCACTAGGTCCCGCATTAGGACCGGCGGGCGTAAATATTGGAGAAGTTATTGCTACAATAAATGAAAAGACCAAAGGTTTTACAGGGATAAAGGTTCCTGTAAAAGTCATAATTGACAAAGATACAAAAGAGTTTGAGATTGTTGTTGGAAGCCCTCCAACAAGCCAGCTCTTAAAAAAAGAAGTAAATCTTGAAAAGCTTTCAGGAAAAGCCGGAAGCGAACCTGTTGCTGACCTTAAGATGCAGCAGATAATAAAAGTCGCAATGATGAAAGAAGAAGCAATGGCTGTAAATACAAGAAAAGCTGCGGTGAAATGCACAATCGGGACTTGTGTTTCTTCAGGAATTCTTGTTGAAGGCAAAAACGGCAAAGAGACCATGAAAGATGTTGAAACCGGAAAATACGATAAAATGATTACCGAAGGAAAAACAGAAATCTCTGCTGAAGAGATGAAGGAATTAGAAGAAGAGAAAAAGAAACTTGCAAAAGAGACAGAAGAAAAACACAAGCAAGAAGAAGAAGCTGCAAAAGAGGCGGCGGCTCCTGAAATAAAGGAAGGGGAAGAAGAGCCAAAAGAGGAAGAAACAGAAATCGCCCCTGAAGAAAAAAAAGAGTAATGGTGTTTTAATTGAGTATCGCAAAATCACTTGAAGAGGCAATGTCAAAATCCAAGAAAAGAAACTTTAATCAGGCAATAGACATTATAATCAACCTCACACAAATTGATCTTAAGAACCCGGAAAACAAATTCACCGAAGATGTTGTACTTCCTTCTGGAAAAGGTAAGGAAATAAAAGTAGGCATCATAGGGAATAATCTTGTGCTTAAGGGAAAAGGCAAAGCAGATAAGCTTATAACTGAAAAAGATTTAAGTGCGCTAGAAAAAAATGCAAAAGAACAGAAAAAATTCGCAAATGAAGTTGACTTCCTTATTGCAGAAGCCCCATTCATGCCAAGAATTGGTAAGGTGCTTGGTAAAGTACTTGGAATGCGCGGCAAAATGCCAAAGCCATTACCTCCGCAGGCAGATCCTATGCCTTTGGTGAACATGCTTAAAAAAACAGTAAGAATCAAACTAAAAGACACGCCTGTTCTGCAGTGCTCTTTTGGTGTTGAATCAATGAAAACAGAAGAACTTGAAAAAAATTATGATGCAATATTATCTGCAATCCTAAAGAAGCTTCCTTCTGGGAAAAACAAT
>DAOVNB010000100.1 GCA_030630425.1 archaeon
AAAAGGTTCCAAAAAAACCAGTTCGAAATTAAGCGCCAGGCAGTCCATATGTTAATAGGGACACTTTTAGCTTATGCCATTTATTTTTTTGAAAAAACAACAGTAATTGCATTTCTCATAGGAATTGTTGCCATTGGTTATTTATTGTCAAAAATAGCTAAAAAAACAAGAATACCTGTAATTGACTGGATTCTGGACCATGTCGAGCGAAAAAAAGACTCGAAAAAATTCCCGGGCAAAGGTGTATTTTTCTTCAATTTAGGAGCACTTATTTCAATTATTCTTTACGGCAAAGACATCGCTTTTATGGCAGTCCTTGTTCTTGCAGTTGGTGATGCCGCAACCACAATCGGGGGAAAGCTTTTCGGAAAGACAAAACACATTCACAGCAAAAGAAAGACACTTGAGGGAAGCGGTTTTGGTATGATTACAGCTTTTTTGGCTCTTTTCTTTTTGACACCTATGGGTGCTTTCAACTCTTTTCTTGTCGCAATTGTATTCGGTATTGTTGAAAGCTTTATAATTAAAATAGGAACTTATGAAATTGACGACAACCTTGTCATACCGATTGTATGCGGGCTTTTGATTTCTGTTTTGTAGATTTATGCTTGCGGATTAAAAAACAAAGACATCAAAACTTTTAAACCATCAAAACCAAATAACATCATGCGCCAACCTGTGGCCGAAGGATTCTATCCTTTTGATAAGAAGGCACTTGAAGAGCTTTTGTCACAGTTCTTTGTATCTTCAAAAAAGAACCCAAAAATAAAAGGCATAATTGTCCCGCACGCGGGTTATGTATATTCGGGTCCTGTTGCAGGAAAAGTGTATTCTCAACTGGATGATATTTACGATACCATCATTCTTCTTGGAGTCAACCACACAGGCGTTGGAAACAGAATTTCTGTTTCTCTTGTTGATTGGGAAACCCCTATTGGTATTGTAAAAAATGATGTGATTCTTGGAAACAAGATAATTGATTCAAACGAAATGATTCGCGCCGATGAGCTTTCCCACTTTTACGAGCATTCAATAGAAGTCCAGCTGCCTTTTTTGCAGAGTGTTTTTAAAGATTTAAAAATAGTTCCGATAACTGTTTCAGCTGAACTTACACCAGATACATTCAAGCAACTGGGCGCATCAATCTCAAAGGCAATTGAAGGACAAAAAGCATTAATTGTAGCATCATCTGATTTCACGCACTTCGGAAAAAGTTATGGTTTTGCGCCAGTGGATAAAGACGAGGTAAAATGGATTACAGAAACAGACAAAAAAGTGATTGAAGCTATTTTGGAAAAAAACACGGAAAAATTTATCGAGACCGCCCGCGCGACAACAGTTTGCGGTGTGGGACCGATTGCACTTTTAATGTCAATATTAAAAGATGAAAAAGCAACACTTATCGACTACAGTACATCTTATGACCTCTCAAAAAACAAGGACATGATTGTGGGCTATGCAGGGATTGTTTTTGAGTAAAATTATAAACAATTGGTTTAAAAGTATCCTTTAGGGCGAATAGTTTTATGCAAAATAAACTTAATTTTCAAGGAATTACAGAAATGCCCGCAAACCAGGCAGTTCCTGCAAAGCCGCTTATAGTAGAGAATAGAGTATATCTGGGCGCGTGTGACAAATACTTTTACGCACTTTCGTTAACTGACGGGAGCATAATCTGGTCATACCTCACAGAAGGAATCATTATGTCTCCTGCAATTATGCATGATGATATAATCTACTTTGGCGCAGGCAATCATCTTTATGCACTCTCTAAAGAAGGCGAATTTTTATGGAAGTTTAGGACTGACGGCATTATCTTAGGAAGTGCCGCAATAAACGACAATGTGCTTTATTTTGGATCATCAGACAACTACATGTATGCATTATCACTTAAAACAAAAGAAATTTTATGGAAATTCAGAACAGGGGCAGAAATCGTATCAGACCCTTTGATTGAAAACGAACGCATTTATTTCGGTTCGCAGGATTATTATGTGTATTGCCTTGATTTGAAAGGAAATGTTTTATGGAAATTCAGGGCAAATGGAGCCATAATGACCGGCTCTGTTGCAGTTACCAAAGACCGTATTTTTTTCGCGTCAGCAGACCAAAACATATACGCTTTGGATAAAAAAGACGGAACATTTAGATGGGGATTCAGAACCGGTGATATGGCATTTAATAACCCATTGATTCTTGATTCTTGGGTCTGCATAGGATCAAGAGACAGGTATTTTTACGTTCTTGACCAAAAGACCGGCGAACTCCAATGGAAATTCCGCGGAAACGATGAGATAGATTGGCTTCCCGAATATTACAACAGCATGATTATCTTAAGTTCCGACAAAGTTTATGCGCTTGATAAATATGGAAATGCTGTGTGGTCTTTCCCAATGCCGCCGTTCTATATCGCATGCGAGATTACGGCAAAAAACAACATTGTTGTTTTTGGCGCAGCAGACGGACATATAAGAGGAATTTCAGCAAAAGACGGGACACTTATCTGGAAATTTAAAACAAAAAGCAATGCTCAACCGCGTTTTTCAGATCTTATGCCCCCGCCCAACTGGGACCCTAATCTCTTTGACAAGTACGAAAAGTTCGACCATCTTGAAAGATTGAATGAGCTTGAAAACTTCAATCCATACACATTTACAATGAAAACTATAGAATCACAAAACCAAAAAAAATATTTCGCAGGAGAAGAGATTCTGAATTTATACGAGCTTGCGAACAACCCGGTATCGTATGCAGATAAAGCAACAACAGATGCAAAAAGAAAAAGAAAAGAAGTTGAAGACATTCTTCTTGGAAGAAAAGATGATGCTAAAAGGTATGGTTAATCTGTTAAGATTGCAATACATATTCGGTGCCGGCAAAGGTTCTTTCAAAATCCTTTAGGACTTCATCTTGATTGAAAGGTTTACACATACTATCACAACAAACAATTGTTTGCTCCCCTTTTCGTTCTTTTGTGTAGAGCGGATATGTTTTACATGCTTCGGGCCTTCGGGGGTCTTCATGAACCTCGCAGCCGGTTGTTTTATCATAAAAAGGACAATGAGTTTCAACATATAAGAGGTATTGTGTTTTGTATTTTTCAAACCACAACAGTTCGTATGCTTCATCTGCGACAGAATTTAATACAGGGCATTCAATTATCGCGGGTTTTTCGATAATTTTTCCATCTGTTGATTTTACAGTTCCACCTTTATCCCAAAAATATCTTCTCCATAATTCAACAGATACCCTGTCCAAGAAATTTAGACCATATACGGGAATGTCATTTTCTCTAAAGAGCTCAAGTCGGGAATCAGCATCTTTACTTTCCGGTGTTGTCACTATTATGATATTTTTTGAGCCTGCATTGCAGCAACTATCCAAACACTCACTGCAATATTTTGAAGCAGTTTCAAGAATCCATGCATCTATATGTTCTTTATTCATATAATTACCTGAATTAACGCGTACATAGTAACTACTAATAGATGTTAAATTTAAAAATGTATATTTTTAAGCGAATAAAATAGGATTTAATAGAAAGAATCTCGATTTTTAATCATCCGCTCAAATAAACCTTTCTGATTTGGGTTTTGTCCGCGAATTTGAGAATTTCTTTTGAGAGTTTTGGATCAATCTGGTTGTTGTTGATTGCGCGCCCAAGATTGAATGTATCCAGGGCCATGAACTTGTCCAGCATCCCTGCCGTCTTAAGGGTTGATTTTATTTCTTCTATTGTTTCTGTGTCGTTTCTGCCGGGCATTTTCAGATTGGTGTAAGTCCTCAATCTTGCGACAACACCGTTTTTTCCTGCGACATTCTCTATTCCCTGCTGCCCCGCATACCTGAAAAGCTCATCCCGTATAATTTTAAGTTCCGCATCTGCCTCATCAACTTTTTTCTTTAGCGCAACATACTTGGTAACAAGTGTTACTCCATCGTCTGCATGCAGTTTTAGCGGCGCCATCTTTTTAGTGGCCACAATATGCTTTCTTAGCGGGCATTCTTCCTGGTATTCACACCAGTCGCAGAGCGCGCTTTCAGCAGGATCAAAACTCCTGTGCT
>DAOVNB010000132.1 GCA_030630425.1 archaeon
AAGGATATTTACAATTTCAGACCATATACCGATTTCAATAGTTTTAGTCGAACCTGAAAACAATTCATTAATCTCAAATGGGACAGCAATAAAAGTCAATGCGGCATCTGATGCACCCATTGATTCATGCATCCTGTCTGTTGGCGGGGGGGCAAATGAGACTATGGGCAATGTGTCTAAGGGTGTTTTTGAATCTGTATTATATTTTGGTTCTGATGGTGAATATGCTGTTGATGTCTTTTGCAATGATACCGAAGGTGACTGGGGCTTTGAGGAATACCGTTTTGCTGCTGATGTTACTGCGCCGGTTGTGCAGTTGTTTTCGCCTGAAGAGAAAACATACCTGTTGAATCCAATACCTCTTAATTACAGTGTTGGTGAAGAAGCAAATTGCAGATATTCTTTGAACGGGGGGGTGCCTGTTGAAGTTGACGGGAACACGACATTTGATGCTTTTGAAGGGGTAAATGAATTAGTCCTCGAATGCACAGATGCTGCAAACAACACAGGCAATGCAACAATAATATTCACTGTCGATTATCCTGAAAAAACATATTTTCAGAAATCACAAAATATTACAACCGGCAAGCCGTTTATTATGGCGTATAAAGTAACGCTTAACAATACAGAAGACAAGAATATTACACTTGATTTGTGGGGTCTTTATGATACTAATGCGGATGGCGAAGTTGATGACGAGTATGCGATTCAGGCAAACACGGCAATTGCTGTAACCTTGGATGATCATCCATATCCCGCCAAACTTTCTTTAGAAGTACCTGAATTCAATGAAACAGAACTTTCAATACTTATTACCTGGAATGCAACAATAGCGCCTGTGAATTTTGATTTGAACCGGTGGGCAAAGCCCATATATGGTGCTGATGGGGGCTGGACATTCTCTGTTGATAGAGAATACTATTTTGTTTTGCCTACGAACTTTTCCATGAACTACACCAATGTGCGAGTTGTCTGGCCGTATGTTTCTGATGGGCATATTCTGGATGTTTCTTTGGGCATGCCCTTTTTTGAGATTACCGGGCGCGGCATTGAAGCAACATTTGAAAATGTGGTCGGAACCCAGGGGTATTTTTCGGGCAAGGGCGAGCACAACGGAACGACATATTTTGATGGCGCATTCATACACTTTTCAAACACTACATCCCGGCTTATTGCAGACATGCCTTTTTCAAAGCATGTTCCAGACGGCCTTGAAATGTATGAGGCAGACACAGAGATAAGTTCTGCTGTTATTGATAATTTTACTAATAAAGCAACTACTTATAATTTTTACTCATACGGCCAGCTTGAAGGCGAGCCAAGCAGATGGGCTGTGACAGACAATGTTTCAAAACAATACAGCATACCCGTTACAATAGAGGGGCTTCACATATCTTCCGAAACCGGCGATTTTGACGCTGTAAGCCCTTCGAATTATTGGGCAAATGTGGGGTGGGACAACACAGAGACACAGATTGATGCAGACGGTTTTACACATACGGCATACAAATATGCTCAAAATATAACTGCCAATGTGAAAAGGACAATCCAGGTAAAAGGAACCGAAACAATACTTTCATATGGCATTACAAATGAAGATTCTGTTTCTAGAAATTATAGTGTTTGGATTATCGATTTTGTCAGTATGCTTAAGAATGATAACCTAAACAAACAATATGCATTTTACGAAAATAATAATACGACAAAAGAGATGATGCATGGTCAGGAAAAAACAAGATGCTTTGGGTTGGCAGAAGAGCAGTTGCATCAAAGCGCGCTTTATTGCCCAATACAGCCGCACACAATTTATCTTAAAAATGCGGATATGGCGAATGAGACATTTTTGCTTCCGCCGGAAATAAATGATTCTTTTGAACTTAGTGATGAGGGGAGCAGTCTGCCATCAACTGCGTTTGAATTCAATACCGGCAGCATTGACGCGGGCAGTTCAGCGAAAATATCAATGCATATTTTTACATCAGTTTTGAGCGAAGCTGAGGCGGACAGCGAAACATTTGATGAGGCTATTTTACGGATGAATAACAACCTTATTGAAAAAACATATCTGGATGATTCCGGCAGTGCAGAAGTTATATATCGCGACAACGAACTGCTTGAAAAAATAGATGTTGAAGTTATTTCAAGCAGCATTTCTGAGGATTTAAGGACTGTAAAAATCAAAAACAGTGATGTTTTTGAGTATATAATTGATGAGGTCGAATTGAATACCGAATCACACAAGGCCATATCAACTGTGTCTTATAATGGTGATGTTCTTGAAAAAAACAAATATGTTTACAATAATGTTTCCGGAACTTTGATGTTGTTTGATTTAAAGGCAACTTTTGGGACCAATATTCTTGAAATAAAATATCTTCCTTTTAAACCGCAATGGTCAAACAGGGATGTTTCACCACCATCACCCACCGAATGGGCAAAAGACAAGGAATATGTTTTTAGCATAGAGTGGACCGATGATTATGGTGTGGATTCTGTTGTCTTTAAACTCGATGGTGCGGGCTACAAGGACAGCAATATCTCGAACAGCACATATACATACAGTATTTCGGGACTTGCGTGCGGAGAGCACAAATATGTATGGTGGGCAAATGATACGGACGGAAATATAGTCGAAACACCGGAAAAAAAATACAAAATAACCGGTGGTGACTGTGATGTGGCTGTAGATGATGCGCCTGAAGAAAACACCAACGCGGCGCCAAGCACACTCTTTTCAGAAATCCCTGAAGATACAAAAGATAGCAATGATGAAACTGATATTGTTGATGATATCCCTGAAGATAAAAATGAGCAACTAGATGCAGCAATGGATTTAAATGAAACACAGGAAACAAACGCAAGCAGTAATTTAGATAATGTTGAAGACCAAAAAGGATTTTTCGATTATATTGTCTCTATTAGTTCTATACTTGCATCACTTTTCGCGCTTGCGGGAACAGGACTTCTTGCTGCAAATAAGACCGTGCGAGAGCATGTGAAGCGAAGAATACCTAAACGAAGAAACATTCAGTTAGCGCAGTCAATAAGAACACAGCAATTGCGCAAAATAAAAGAAAATATAGGGTCGAACAAGAAATGAAAATTAATCGTAAATCTCAAGTAAGTGCAAAAGGAAATTTGTTTTTGTTACTTGCCCTGATGTTGGTGTTATTTGCAGGCATAGCAATAACCTATGCTGACATTGTTACACCAACTTATTATTTTCACTGGGTTGACCCCGCAGCATCTGTCGGGCTTTCAACAACATCAAACCGCATTTTTAATGACACAACACCTGTGGGCACATTAAGGGAAGATAGTTTTGGAAGCAATTCCTGTTCAACGGATGATTGCCCGCATTATGATTTTTATTCTCCGGTATTTGATTACGACACCA
>DAOVNB010000026.1 GCA_030630425.1 archaeon
AACTCACGAAGATATCCTGCGATTTTTTGCAGAAGTTCAGGGTAAAGTGCGGCTGTAGGCACATAGTTTACCTCATCAGGAAATGATTTTGAAGAGACCCCGATATGAAAACCTCTTCTTCCTGAAAATTTGACAGAAATATTTTCAACGCCGTGAATCTTTAATGCCTGCACAACAAGAATTGCTGCCTCCTGCGCATGGATAAGGCCGCTGTCGGCATCTATGTCAAAAATAAGGTCCCATCCGGTTCTTATTTCATTGAATTCTTTTTTGTCCTTGATTGTCTCTAAAAGAATCGGGTTCGACCAGTGCTCAACAGAACAGTGGAATGATGTTGCCCCGTTTTTAATCATGTGCTCCAAATCACCCATATATTCAACAGATGACGGCCTTTTGCCGTATTTCCTGCTGTAAAATACCGGAACAACTTCCCTTCCTTCTGTAAAATCGAAAAGTTTCTGCTTAATATCTTCGCGCATGTAATATGCACGCACTTTTGCAGGGTCAAGAACAACTGTTTCTTTAGGCATATAGTTGGTTTATGCAGGAAATGTTTTATTAGTTATTATACTGCCGTACTAATGAGCCTTCAAAGAACTCCGGCAAAAAATGCCACAAGAGCTACAAACATTGCTGCTTTCTCGAATTTCTGCATCTCGGCTGCATGCTCGTGAGGCTTATTTAAAAGCCTGTATGCAGAATAGGCAAAAAGCGTGTCTGCAACCAGAATTATATACGCATAGGATGCATTCATATATATTGTTGGAAGAACGCTCACACATATTGCAATAAAAAGCAAGAACGCCGCAACTGCCCCTGCAACGCGGTCGTTATAGTATGTGGCAAGGGTTGTTTTTCTGTATTTGTCCCCGCGCACATCTTCTATATCTTTTGTAATCTCGCGGGCCATATTGCCTAAAAACGCAAGAACTGCAAGAACGCCTACAACTTTTACAGAATTTATGTTTGCGACAACAGCACCGAAAAGAACCGCAGACGCTATAAAATATCCTACAAAAACGCTTCCGTATGGTGTTTTTTCCTTCACTTTAGAATAAAGGAAAACAAGTATCGCGTTTAGGGATGCAATAATGAATGCGTACACATTAATCAGGGCTGCAAAAGAAATGCCGCCTAAAAAAAGTAAAATTGCCAGGTAAAATGCTTTCTTTTTTGAAATCCTGTTGCTTGGAATCGGCCTATTGGGTTGATTTATCTTATCAACACCAACATCAAAAAAATCATTTATAATGTTTCCTGCAGAAAAAACAAGAAAAGTTGCTGCAGCTGCAAGAAATACATCCAGGTATATAAAAGGTGTCGCTGTTGCGGTATATCCCATATACATGCTTAAAAGTACCGCAAATACAATCATAAGGCAGTTTACAGGCCTTATAATCTCAATATAAGGATTCATTTCAAACACGCGAATAAACTTAAGATGCTGTCTTTGTCTGCTTATGCTTCAATCGCAAAGCTTTAGAATTACATTTTCTGCATTTGGCCTTCTTTGGATTTCCGGCCCGTATCTTTGTGTTGCATCTCATACACACGAATACATTTGTAAAAATGCGTGCGTCAAGTGCTTCGTTTCTTGCTTTTGCTATTGGTATCACCTAAAGAATCAATACCCTAACTATTCAACCACAGTTTTATAAATCTAAGGGTTTAGGGTTGGCTTTTGTAAGATTGTCTAAATGTTCTTGCCAGCTTATGCTGCCGGGTTTTGCAGCATCAATCTCTTTTTTGCTTTTTTTGAGTATTTTAAGTATTATTTCTGTTGTCTGCTCGGGCGTATTTTCTGTTGTGTCTATCTCATAGACGGTCTTGTTATTGTCTGTTGCTTCTTTTAAGCACACATCAAGTATCTCTGCTTCCATATTCTCGTTTATCTTGTCGGGCAGCCAGTTTCTTTCCTGAAGCCTTTTTTCTAAGATATCCGGGTTTGTCCTTAATACAAATACGGTGTCGGCATCTAAAAGGTGCGCCATGTGACCCTCAATAACAAGATTTCCCTTAAGGTCTTTAATCATTTTATTAAGTGCTTCAGTATCCACAAGCAGGCTTCCGCGCTTCTCGTCCTGGCCTGTGATAAGGTCATTCTCATACGCAAAATCGTTTATCTTTATGAGGGGGTATTTTAATTTTTCCGAAAGAAGTTTAGATACTTCTGTTTTGCCAGTTCCCGGAGTTCCTGACACCATTATCTTCATAAACCTATATACGGATTGTCATTTATATATATTTTATATCTTAAGGATTCTACGCCAATATTATTTTTATTGCATTATAGCCGTTGCTAATGGGTAAAACTACGGCAATGCAAAGATTGCCAAAAAAATTTAATTGGCTGCGGCTGCAGCCTTTGACTTTTCGTTCTCGTTTGCTTTTCGCTCGACTTCCTCTTCAATGCCGAGTTTTTCAACCAAGTCCTTGTACCTGTTTCTGATTGTAACTTCAGTAACACCCACAACATCTGCTATGTCTCTTTGGGTTCTTTTTTCGCCTTCAAGGACCGCTGCAATGTATAATGCTGCTGCGGCAACGCCTGTGGGGCCTTTTCCTGAAGTTATTTCCTCATCAACAGCAACGGCAAGAATTTCTTTTGCTTTTGCCTGTACTGTTCCGGAAAGGCCTAAAAGGGATGAAAATCGCGGAATGTATTCTTCTGCTGCTGCAGGAAGTATTCTTATTCCAAGCTCTCTTGCAACATACCTGTATGCGCGGCCGATTTCCCTTTTTTCTATTCCTGATGCTGCGGAAAGTTCGGACAGTGTTCTTGGAGAACCTTCCTCTCTTGCAACAGCATATATAAGTGCTGTAATTATAGATTCCATTGAGCGGCCACGAACAAGTCCTTTTGTCACGGCTTTTTCATACAATCTGCCCACTTCTTCATGGACTGATTTTGGAAGGCCTAAATATGAAACCTGTCTTGCCAATTCAGACAGCGAGTATGAAAGATTTCTGTCTTTTGATTTTGTAAGGCGCTTGTTCCATTTTCTAAGCCTGTAATACTGGGCCCTTTTCTTTACTGATACTTTGTAAAGCTCCTCTAAGCCTTTGCCTATTTCTGTTGATATTCCTTTATCATGTTTGGTGAATGTTAACGGAGCACCGGTTCTTGTTCTTTTGGACTGCTGCACAGAATCAAAAGCCCTCCATTCCGGTGTTGTGTCTATTTCGTCCTGTTCCATTACAAGACCGCATTTATTACATATTAATTCGCCGCGGGAATCATCTTTTGTGAACCTGTCACCGCCGCATGAACTGCATTTTGGTTGATTTATTACTTTTGGTTGATCTGTCATATTCTTCTCCTCCGTCAGAATGAGATTTTAGAAATCTTTATAAAGCTTATAGTTATCTTCTTCTATTTGTCAGATAAGTTTATAAAGTTTTCTGTTTATTGCGTTTGAGCACAATAAACCCCTCCAATAGATAGGCAGATAAATACAGACACAAAAGAAATAGTATGTCTGAACGAATAGGCACTGCGGGGATTCCAGGAGTGTGTAAAGGTGGAAGCACACTTGATGGCGTTAAATGCGTTTCTGATTTAGGGCTTGATGCCTTTGAAATTGCATTTGTGCGAAACATATACTTGACCGAAGAATCTGCCCGCAAAGTAGGCGAGATTGCAAAAAAACTTGATATTTCTTTATCATGCCACGCGCCGTACTATATTAACCTAGCATCAACAAATCCGTCAGTTATTGTCAAAAGCAAGAAATTCATCGCAGACACACTTAAAATTGCAGATGTTATGGGCGCCAAAATCGCTGTTGTGCATGCAGGTTTTTATATGGGGCAGCCAAAAAGCCAGGTATTTGACTTAATAAAAAATGCATGTCTTGAATTCAAAAGCAAAGCAAAACTCGGAATAGAAACTATGGGGCGGCAAAAACAGTTCGGAAGCGTTGATGAGGTTGCGCGGCTTGTTGAAGAATGCGGCAATGTTGCGCCTGTAATTGATTTCGCCCACATCCACGCAAGAACCAACGGCGGCCTTAAAACAAAAGATGATTTTAAGGCAATACTAGACAAGTTTGAGTGTTTAAGTGTATCGCCCATTCACTGTCATATGACGGGCATAAAATATGAAAACGGAAACGAGAAGCACCATCTCCCGATATCGTCCTTTGAGCCCGATTTTCGGCTTTTGGCAGATGTTTTAAGGGAAAATAATTATGATACCACAATAATCTGTGAAAGCCCGTTGATGGAACAGGATGCGCTGCTTTTCAAGAAATGGATAACGAATCGAACAAAGCTTTAAAAAAGATACGAAGTATAGTGTTTTTGTTGTGTGGGCCCGTAGCTCAGCTGGATATTGGGGAAACTTCTTGTAAGTTTTTCTTAAACCAGAAAGAGCACTAGGCTTCTAACCTAGGGGTCGAGGGTTCAAATCCCTTCGGGCTCGCCAACAAACTTTTTCTACGGGCTTTGAGCATCAATCCGATTGTTGTATTTTTGAGCCCTAAAAAGTTTGAGCAAAAAAGAGCAACTTGATGCTTCGCATCAAGTCACTAAGTATGTGAGAAATTCCTTCGGGGCGCCATTTTTTTAGAAACGCGCGGCAATTCAATTATTTTTCGCAAATCTCCAATGGCAGGTCATCCGGGTCTTTAAAAAAAGTCATTTTTTTGCCAGTTCTTATGTCTGAGCGCAGTGGTTCTGTTTCAATACCCAGTTTGTTTAATTTTTCAATGGTTTCTTCTATGTTGTCAACCTCAAATGCCAGATGTCTTAAACCGCATGCTTCCGGCCAAGCAAGTCTTTTTGGCGGTTTGGAGAAAGAGAACAATTCAATCATGGCATTATTTGCATCAAGATATAATATTTTCGATTTTCTTTCCGGTCTGTCAACTTCGCCAATAACCTCAAATCCTAGCTTATTTACATAGAAATCTTTTGACTTTTCAAAATCCGAGACAATTATGGCTGTGTGGTGAATTCTGTTGAATATCATTATTATTAGTTATTAAGAAAATTATATATACTTAAGAACTATGCAATAATTGTGTTAGTATGAAAGGCGTATATGTTCTTATTGTTGAAGTGGGGAATAATATCGAAGCTACAATAGGCGCTCTTGGAAATGTAAAATTCCAAAAGGGCCTTTATGCCTATGTCGGCTCTGCGCAAAACAGTCTTGAAAAAAGAATAGCAAGGCACAAATCCAGAAACAAGAAGAAATTCTGGCATATTGATTACCTTCTTGACAGTAAAGACGCACGCGTTGTAAACGCATATTACAAGAACGCAGGGAAAGAAGAAGAATGCCAAATTGCAAAAAAAATAAGCGAAACAGAAACATTAATTCCACATTTCGGCTGCTCGGATTGCAATTGCAGAACACACCTGTTTAAAATTAAAGACACAAGCGTTGTTTTGAAACCGGGTTTAATCGAATTTAAGGAATAGACATATTAAGATTCGATTCCAAAAAAAATGTCATTGGTGATACATTGGATATTTTGTTGTGGATAATTGCAAGCACTTTTTTTGTAAGTATTCTGTCGTTTGTTGGCGTTTTAGCACTTTCAATAAAAGAAAAACTGCTTGAAAAAATATTGTTTTCTCTTGTAGGTTTATCTGCCGGCGCACTTATGGGTGGTGCATTTTTGCATCTGTTACCGGAATCCATGGGCCGCGGCATTGCAGCTTACGACATCTGCTCTTATGTTCTTGTCGGTTTTGTGTTTTTCTTTCTGATTGAAAAAATACTTCACTGGCGCCACTGCCACAAAGAGCACTGCCAGGTCCACACCTTTGCCTATATGAATCTTTTTGGGGATGCGGTGCACAATTTTGTAGACGGGCTTATTATCGCTGCAAGCTTTGTCATAGACATTCATCTGGGTATTGTCACAACCATCGCCATTATATTGCACGAGATTCCGCAGGAAATCGGGGATTTCGGTGTTCTGGTTTACGGCGGTTTTACCAGACTCAAGGCACTGTTTTACAATTTTTTAAGCGCATTGACTGCCATTATTGGAGGTATTTTCGGATATTACCTTTCAGGATATGTTGGCATTTCTCTTACTGTTTTGCTGCCATTTGCAGCAGGCGGCTTTATTTACATATCCGCATCTGACCTTATACCTGAAATCAGAAAAGAGACAAACACGAAAAAAGCATTATGTAATTTTGCCGTGTTTGTGCTTGGTATACTTCTTATGCATGTGCTCAAATTTTTTGCGCATGGTCACTAGAGTTCCTAATCTTAAAATCATCTTATATATGTATTGTTGCAATAAATGTATTGCCGGTGATGATTTCAAGACTGTGTCACTTGCGTTCCTGGTCTCGAAATCATCTTTTTAAGTATTAGAGGATATTGTTTCATTGCCGGTGATGATTTCAAGATCGTCAACTGATTGATTCAGGGACTGAACCCCCTGTTTCTTAGATGAAGTTGTGAATACCCGATGAGCCGGCATTAATTCTTAAGAATTTCTCATCCTTTCTGCAAGTGTTGAGAACGCCAAGGGTGCGTCATATTCATTCACCACAATTATTGTGTCTTCCCTGCACGAGGCGGTCTCTAAAATGTTTATGCTTTCAGATGCAAGGGTTGAGAAAATAAACGATACAACTCCGGGTATGTCTTTAAGCGTTTTAGGGCTTACGATTGATATCATGCTCAAGCCTGTTTCAGCGTTTTTTATGCCTGTCTTTTCTGCATTCTTTTCAGCCAATACATAAACATAGCCACTTGGCGTTTTGGTCTTGGCAAGCGCATCAATTTTTAAGGGCTCTTTTGAGCGAATTATTGCAATCTTATTCTGTATGCTAAAACGCGAATTGTCTAAAAGCCGTATTACCTCTTTTTCCTGTTTTTGCCTGTCTTTTCTTAGGTTTCGCCCCGCACGGACAAGTGCCGCTTTAACTGCATCAAATTTTGCGCCAGAAATTTCGTCTGCAATTTTTCGTGAAAGCGCGCTGTAATTGGCAATATCCTGCTCCAGTGCTTCGCGCACATATGGCTTTTTCTTGATATAAATTAATACCTGCTCTGCAATTGACGGCATTTGTTTCACCTTCTTTGTCCCATTTGATACATTTTATATTATTTTTGTTATATTTATATCTATAATTTATATATGTTTCGTAAAAGATTGTTTTACTCATTCAGTTGAGTAA
>DAOVNB010000085.1 GCA_030630425.1 archaeon
AAAAAAGGAAGGAAGAGCTTGAAGAAAAAATCGAAGAAATGAAAAAATCCAGAAAAGGGCAATACGAACAGAACCTGACACTTGACTCTGAAGTGCAGAACCTGAAATTACGGCGGGCCCGGCTTGAGGCAGAATACGACACACTTAAGCTTGATTTCGAAAAATACAAAGATAAAGAACAAGAGCTTGAAAAGGGTGATCCCGACAAGCTTGACCGCGAAATTAGAAGCCTTGAGAGAAGCCTTAGGAATATCGGTCTTGTGAACATGAAATCAATTGAAGAATTCGATGAGATTGAAAAAGACTATCTTGATTTCAAAAAGAAGGTCGATAACCTAAAAGAAGAGCGTGCATCCATTGAACAGATGATAGAACAGATAGAAGAAAAGAGAAAAATCATGTTTAAGACCACGCTTGACTTTGTCTCAAAAGCATTTTCAGAAGTTTATTTTGATGTAAATGGCGGCGAAGCCAGGCTCGAGATTGAAGATGAAGAAAATATAGAGTCCGGGCTTTTAATAAAAGCGCAACCCAAAAACAAAAAGCTTATGACAATTGATCTTCTTTCAGGCGGGGAGAAAACAATGACTGCAATCGCGTTTTTGTTTGCGCTCCAAAGATACAGGCCATCGCCTTTCTATGTATTGGATGAAATTGATGCAGCACTTGACAAGGCCAATGCAGAAATAATCGGGGACATGATACTGAAATATTCAACAAGCGCGCAGTTCCTTGTCATTTCACATAACGACATAACTGTACGCCGCTCAAAGAGGGTTTACGGCATCTCAATGCAGCAGGGAATCTCGCAGGTATTTGGCGTCAGGCTCGACGAAGACGGAAATGCTATTGAGACTACAAGCGCTAGTGCTGTTTGATGAGTAGTTAAAAGAGGGATATTTCATAGGCGCATACCGTGGTTCTTTATACCCGAAACAATATCCAATCATTTAGATAATATGCGAGCAGAAGATTGAATACTATTTGCAAAAGAATGTTTAGCTTAAGATAGGGCTTTTGCAATTCTGTAAACTTTTCAGACTTAAGGCTCAATGAATGTTTTATCAGCAGCACAACAACCATTATTGTAAAAAGGCCCTGATTGCGGAGCAAATGCGCAATAACTGCAACAAACGCATCCAGAAAATTCGCAAATGACGGCAAAAAGAAGGAACCAATATCTGTGGGTGCAATAAACATTCTTATGCTTGTAAGGGCAAGAGGCACAAACAATGAAAAGAAAAAAGCCGTACTTAAAGAATAATGCATTCCGACAAAAATAGTGGTTATTGTTACAAACTCAACATAAACGAAAGCGTTGGCTCCGCTCTTTGCATAAAAAAGTTCCAGAAGTATGTTATTGAACCACAGGACACCATATGCTGCTGCAAGCTTCCATCCGCCAATAATAAAGAATAGTAACAATCCGGCAACCAAGGTAAGTAAAATTGTCAAATCCCTGTTTCTTTTTAATCCTTTATGTGTTTTGCTTTTTAATGCCACTATATAGGCGCCTCGTTTATGGTTTTTACCCCTGCTTGCAAGTGTTTGCCGCTTAAGCCAAAACAATAGGCGGGCCGCAGGCGGGCAAAAGTTCGTGCCTTAAGCAATTTTTCTTTTTTTCAACATGGCTCTTCGCATTCTCCCGTTTTGACCGACCAAACACACAATATCTGCGTTCATGTGTGCAATACCCTTATATGTACCCAATTTTATATCTGTTTCGACCTGTTTAAAGAAACGATTTAGTCTAGTAAAGATGAAACCAAAGTAAACAAAGAGTTTCAGTCACAGCTCAAAAAGACCCAAAAATTTTAGATTTTTCCCTCATTAAAGGAAATACGATAAATTGAGGTGCCTGTATCCCAATCAAAGCACTTATAAAACCTATATACTAAATCACAACAACCTTTATATACTCCCTTAGGCACATTACTTGTACTCGGCGATATCTCGACATATTGCCGTGTAGCCACGATTTGTTTGAGGGAGCAAAATCGTGTTTATAGACACGGGAGGTAAGACAAATGAAAAACATTACAGTAGACCAGATAACACAGCAGATTCTAAAAAGATCCAAAGGGCCTATTTCTACCTATGAACTTGCAAAACAGGCAAACATTTCCTGGTCAACAGCAAACATCCACTGCTACAAACTCAAGTCTGAAGGCAAGATAAAAGGCAAGCTTGAGAAGGCAAATGTAGGGCTTGGCAAAAAAATGCTCTGGTGGATTGGGAAAAAAGATTAGCTTTTCAAATTTTTTGAAATGCGTTGGTGGTATACACGATGGAAGATAAATCTTTTGAGACAATAGTCTCTATTGGTCCTGTTGATAATGAAAATCTGTTTGAGCTTATCGCTGAAGGGGCTTGGAGAGAAGTTCTTACCAGCCTTACAAAGGACATGGACCCGTGGGATGTTGACCTTTTCAAGCTGAATGACAGGCTTTCGGATCACATACAGAAAATGAGGCACATGGATCTCACAGTGCCTTCGAAGATTCTTCTTGCAGCAGCTATAATATACCGCCTGAAATCAGAAACCTTGAGTTATACGGGAGATGAAGCAGCCTTAGAAAACGCTTTTGAAGATGACTTCCTGAGCGGTTTTGATGAGGATACGCCTTTAGTAAGTGTGGGGGATGATAAAAAAATCATTCTCCCAAATATACAACTCCCAATAAGGCGGCAGCCTAAACGAAGAGTAACCTTGGATGAGCTTATTGACGCTCTTGGAGGTGCTATGAAAGTAAAGCATAGGCGTGAGGCAAAACATTTTTTCCAGGTAGAGCTTAACGGCCAGGACATAAGCGAGAGTATTGAAGAGCTTTACGGCAAGATAAATGACTTTCTTTCACGAACTCAAGGATGGGTGACATTTTCACAGCTATTGGGCAAAAAAAGCGATACAGACGACACGCTAAGGACGTTCAGCTCTCTTCTGCACCTTTCAAATGAGGAGCGCGTACAGTGCGTACAGGACGAGCTTTTTGGAGATATAAAAATTCACAAGTTGTAATATTATGATGAAAAATACAGACAATGTTATAGAATATAGAAAAGAAATGACCCGGCTTAAATTTGTTTTAGACCAGGCAAACCGCTATCCAGACCTTTTAGACAAGCCGCAGATAAAGAAATTTTCGCTGCGCCTGAATGACCTTGAAAGAAAACTGCGGTAATCAGCATGAAAGATATAAAAAACATCCTGGAAGCTGCGCTTTTTGTAGCGGCAAAGCCGCTCTCGCTTGCAGAATTGTATGCAATTGTAAAACCGATAAAATCTCTGCCTAAAAAGAAGATATTAGAGATTCTAAAGGGTATGGAAAATCACTATGATGAGCACGGGATAAAGGTTGTTGAAAGGAAAGAAGGTATTTTTGAGCTTAAGGTAAAGGACGAATTCTTAAAGCATGTTGAGCATCTATCGCCTGAGAGGGACTTGACGCGCGCAGTTATGCAAACGCTGTCATTAGTTGCATTCAAAAACCCGATAAAACAGTCGGAAGTCATACAGCTTCGGGGAAACAGGGCTTATGACCATATAAAAGAGCTTAGTGGCAAAGGATTCATAAGAACCGAACCGTCAGGGCATACTAATATGGTGTCAATAACTCGAAAATTCCTCGATTATTTCGGGCTTAAGAGCCAAAGCCAGGTAAAACAGTATTTTTCAGACCGGGGTGTGACAGAAGAAAGCTTCAAGGATGAAGAAGCAGAAATAGAGGAATTAAAAGAAAACAAAAAAGAACGGGTTGTTGCAGAAAAAACAGAAGAAGAGCCTACTGAAAAAGAAGAATTAAAAGCTCCGGAAGAAAAGAAAGACGAGCCTGAGGAAGAAAAGAAAGAAAAAACAAAAAAAGAATCTGTCGAAGAACAACCCAAAACTAAAGACAAGCCTGCATCAGAAGAAGAAACCCCAGAGACTGATAAAGAAAATACTGACGATAAGGCGAAATCAGAAGACATTCCTAAAGATACCGAAGACACAAAAAAAGAAACAGATTCTAAAGAAGAGCCGAAAAAAGAAAAAGACGATTATGTAAGCCCTTTTGCAGATGTTATTGAGAAGGATTGAGTTTTCTTCAAATATTGATTTTTTTTGATACCAATTATTACTATAAGCGGAAAAAAGAAAAAAAGAGGGTTTTTAAGCCCTCTCAAGATTTAAATTTTCTTTGGCAGTCTCATTTTGGCAGAGGCGGAACCATGCAGAACGCAAAGTCTGATACCACTCCGGCTGCATTCACGGCAAATACCACTGCATCGCCTGTTCCTTTGATGTGCCAGTCTATTGCGCTGTTCGGGCCGCCCATTGGTTTCATACTCGGTGTTGCTCCGTTGGCTTCAGTGTACTTGATTTTTGTTCCGCTTGGGAATGGGCCAAATGAGGTACTAGTACCAGTATCTACTACAAAGATTTCCGGTTCCGGATCAAGTGGGTCTTCTGCCAGAAGCTCGTA
>DAOVNB010000039.1 GCA_030630425.1 archaeon
CTGTTGGTTTTTGCTAATCGACCCATACGGAAAAAACTCCCGCACGGGAAACCGGAAAAATTCCGGTTTGCATCTTTTAAATGGTGCAAATATGATTTTTGAATCTGTTAGGTTGACCTCGCGCTTGCGAGCGTCAAACACATCGCTTGAACGGATGTTTCCGTTCACGGAAGTGGTGGACCCTGCGCGATTCGAACGCGCGGCCTCTGCCTTGCAAGGGCAGCGATCTACCAACTGATCTAAGGGCCCATCCGGCACTGGCAGATCAAGTGATACGCAATAATAATGGTGAAAAATTGGTGCTTCAAGTACAACTTCCATAGTTTGTATGGCATTTGCCATACATTCCGAAGGAGGTGATCCAGCCGCAGCTTCCGCTACGGCTACCTTGTTACAACTTAACCCCCCTTACTGAATCCAGATTCGATTCTGCCAATAGGACAAAACCTCATCTAAACTCAATTCAGGTGGTTTGATGGGCGGTGTGTGCAAGGAGCAGGGACGTATTCACCGAAAGATGCTAACTTTCGATTACTAGGGATTCCGGCGTCATGTGGCTGAGTTGCAAGCCACAATCTGTACTAAGATAGGGTTTCAGGGATTAGCTCCTCCTTTCGGAGTTGCATCCTATTGTCCCTACCATTGTCGCCCGCGTGTCGCCCAAGGGATTCGGACCATACTGACCTAACGTTGACCGCACCTTCCTCTCACTTATCGCGAGCAGTACCTTATGAGTGCGCGAGTTCCGAAGAACAAGCTGGCAACATAAGGTGCGGGTCTCGCTCGTTACCTGACTTAACAGGACACCTCGCGGCACGAGCTGACGTCGGCCATGCAATACCTCTCAGCGCCTCAGGTAAGCCCTTTAGACTGACCATCACAGTGCTGTCACCCCTGGTGAGATTCCCGGCGTTGAGTCCAATTAAACCGCAGACTACACCCCTTGTGTGCTCCCCCGCCAATTCCTTTAAGTTTCAGCCTTGCGACCGTACTCCCCAGGTGGCCCGCTTAACGGCTTCCCTACGGCACTGGAAACCCACGTAAGGTTTCCAATACCAAGCGGGCATCGTTTACAGCTAGGACTACGGGGGTATTTAGTCGAGAATCGGCTAAATTCAGAAAATCTCCGATTTTCGATATCTAATCCCCTTTGCTCCCCTAGCTTTCATCCCTCACCGTCGAATCCGTTCCAGTTAGGCGCCTTCGCCACAGGTGGTCCCTCTAGGATTACAGCATTCCACCGCTACCCTAGAAGTACCCCTAACCCCTCCCGGTTCCTAGTTTATCAGTATCTCCTGCACGCCTGACAGTTTTCTGTCAGATTTCACAGGAGACTTAATAAACCGGCTACGGATGCTTTAGACCCAATATTCGTGACCACCACTTGTGACGCCGTTATTACCGCGGCGGCTGGCAACGGTCTTACCCATCACTTATTCTAAGAGCAATTTAAACTCCTAAAAAGCCGACATAGTATGCCGGCACTTGGGGTTCCCCTATCACACTTGCGTGCATTGTAGAGGTTTCGCGCCTGCTGCGCCCCGTAGGGCCTGGGTTCGTGTCTCAGAACCCATCTGGGGGCTACTTCTCTCAAAGCCCCTATAGATTACAGGCATGTTAAGTCATTACCTTAACATCAACCTAATCCACCGCAGTCCCATCCTTTAGCGCCGAAGCTTTGGAAGATAAACCGTTCCAGGCATTATCTTCTATCCGGTATTACCCTCAGTTTCCCGAGGTTATTCCAGACTAAAGGGCAGGTTGACTACGTGTTACTCAGCAGTTCGCCTTGGCATTGCTGCCAAAAACTCGCATGGCTTAATCGAACCCCAATAGTGGTGATCTCTGGCAGGATCAACCAGAATTGATGCATGCCATAAGTCACTTAGTTTGTACTTAAGTCTTTTACTTATTGGTTATGCGCTAATATCTCAAAAGAGATTTAGCGGAAGTTGTACTTGAAGTTTCACCTTTTTCTGGCTTAAAATTCCTTTAAGCCAACATCATTATTGCTGCAGTGCATAGCATACGCTCATCACAATACAAAACCAGTAAGTTTAACCAGCTTTTCAAAGCGTAAAAAGCGACTGCATCACAAGTCACTTTCAAAACGCGTCATTAAGAATTTCAGCGTTCAATCGTGAGTATACATCTTTATCCGGCAAAGCTTTATATACTTTTCGATTTGTTTGCAAATGTATTCTAACTATTAATCAGTCTTTGGCATTTTGTTTGGCAGCGTATTGAATTTACATCAAAGAGACAAGAAAAGGAGCGATGTTTTTGAATGCCCAGTAATTGAAAAGAATTGTTGTAATAAAAAAAGTTGCTGTATTGAATATGTCTGCTCTTAAGTGTAAAAATATCAAAGACATTATGGTTGCATATATAAGTGCGCACAGTATTCCTAAAAACAGCAGGTTGAGTGATAAAAGATAAGGGGTTATAAGGGCAATTGCAATATATCCAAAGAGAGGGATTATTGCGGTGTCCATCTGTTGCCTTATCCTGTACACTGAGCCTACAAACGAGCTCACACACCCAACAGTAGCACCCACAATCCAACCGTAATGCATGGTTGAAAGGACTGTTACAAAAAGCACAAAGTCAAGACCCACAACAAAAGGAAAAAGTTCCTGTATTAGTTTTGATGCGGCAGCAGCAACAATAAACACGATGATAAAAACAAGAGACTTGACATATGCTGTGAATATCAAAGATGTAATTGCTAAAAGAACAAGGGCGATTTTTATATTTTGTGTTTTTATGCTGTATTTTTTTGAGAGCCAATCTAATGGTTGGTTTATCTTTCGATAAGAGGCTATAAAGACTTCCCGTTTCTTTTTTCTTGGGATTGGATTCTTTTTTAACTGCTGTTTTTTTCTTTTTGGTTTTCCAAGTAAATATGAGATTATTTTGTTCATCATAAAAATGCCGCAACAATAATTCTGTTGATTACTTTATGCCTAAGATGTTTTTTAAGCTTAAACTAATTTTTTCAAAGAAGCGCAAGAATTGCTACACCAAACGATGAAAAAAGCCACCAATTAAAAGCAAGATGTGTTGCTGCAAATGTTATGGCATTGATAATGCATTTTCGAATCATTCCAAAATAAACAGTTACAATAAGCAAATCATAAATGGCTGTGGCGATAAGGCCTAAAGTTACGATATTTAAAACAGGCATATAGGGCACAAAAAAGCCCACAGTACCCATTCCCAGATAAAATACAATTTTGTCTTCCATGCGCCTTGAATTTCGTATTATGGCTCCGAGAAAACCCGAACCAATACCTACAATGAATCCTACAAGACTTCCATAAGCAACAGCACTTAAAACAGTCAGAAAAAGGCAAAGGTCAAAACCGGCAACAAAAGGAAACAGATTTTGTGAAAGTCTTGAAATCGCAGCAATTCCGATAAAAAGCGGTATTATAATAGCTGCCTTAGAATATGCCAGAAGAATAATAATCGCCAAAAACGCGAGTACATATGGCTGATTCTTTTTAGTTATGATTTTTTTGATACGGTCTTTTTGGAAATACTGCTTTTTAGTGTTTGCTTTCAGGCAGGCAGTTGGTTTTTCCTTTTTTTCCTGCACAAAAAGTTTCAAAAGTTTGTAAAACATACAAAGTATTTTCCCCTGCGTATCTTTTAATCATTTGCTTCGTGTTCCGGCAGAACTTCCCGGTCAATCCAGTTGAAATAATGTAGCCCTCCGTCAGTTATGGGCAGCACAATAAATTCAGGAATATCATAAGAATGGACAACAAGAACTTCCCGTTTTAGTTTTTCCAAAAGGTATTTTTTGGTCTTAAAAAGCATTATAAATTCTGTTTCTTGTTTTATTTCGCCGCGACAATGGTAAGTGCTTTCAACATCACGGATTACATTAATGCATGCCGCAAGCCTTTTTGTCAAAACAATATTTTTTATTCGTTTTACCTCTTCTTCAGAATTGAATGTAGTCATACACAGGAAATATTCTATATCCGCCATACGGTAAATAATGGCTGCAATGCTTTATATGCATTACAGCCATAAAGGGAGCAACCATACAAAGAACTATGATTTTCAATCGCCGGAAACTGCTGGCTCAAGCCAGCAGAGAGAGGCGTTGAAAAGCTTGAAACATAACCAAATTAACAATGTTTCATGATCTGGCATATTGCGCTAAAAAGTCTTTTGCATATCGTTCCTGCGCATAGGTGCCAAAAGCATAGGGAAATATGTTCGCAAGCTCTTCTATTCTTGCTCTTGCGCGCTTTTTCGCCTGGCACCACTTTATTTCATCAGACACGCTTCCTTTTCTATAATCCTGCATGAATATTCCTTTTGTTGAAAGTCCCTGTTTCCTTAAATCGCTTTTTACCAAAGCCATCTCACACGCTATATCCATAATATCTCCTCCATTTAACAGACAGCAGCTGTATTTCCATAGTTTGAAAGCTGTATCTGACCTTCATTTCTTGGGCTCGTCTTGTACGGGTATTGTTTTCTTAATTCTGCAATTCTTTGTTTCATTTTTTCCCGAACTGCATATTTGTGATAATTCATTTGAAGTCACCTTGAATTTCTTGTAAACATGAAAGGAACTCGTGCGCTTTATAAGCTTGCGGGATGGTTGCGTGCCGATAGAAGTGTTTCTGTGCCGTAAGAGTAAGAATATAAAGTTTACTTATAAAAACAATTATCTGTTGGGGCCTTGGGGTAGCTTGGTTATCCTTAGAGCTTTGGGAGCTTTGGACCCCGGTTCAAATCCGGGAGGCCCCACCACAAACTTTTTCTACGGGCTTTGAGTATCAACTCAAGAGGTATATTTTTAAGAAAGCGCGGGCGCTTCGGTTTTTTTTAATCATGTCATAGATTAAAATATCGTATGGGTGGATATTGTGTGTGTTATCTGTATGATACAAACAAAATAATCATTAAATCCTTAAAAAATCAGGTTTTATAGATAAAATTCAGCATTCCCGTTTTGGTCAATTCAATACGTTTTTTGTGATGGTCGGCGTATGTTGTTAGTTGTTCGTTAATTAAAGTCCATATACTATAAAGTTTTTCGTTCTTTTTTTGGAGTATTGTTTGTATTTCAGGTTCTTCAAGACCCTTCAATTGTTTCATTACCCAGTCATCTTCTAATTCATAACCCATAAAAAATCTTTCTATTTCTGAAGAAACACCAATTAAATCTGTAACAGAACATAATTCGGGAATATTATCATTTTCAAGATATATCGGTTTAGGGATTTTTTTTAGATCATATAATTTATCAACGAAACTATTATCGTCTATGGTGTGTGGTTTCAATGAATATTTTGATATTTGCTCTTCCATAAAATAAACAATTCCTTTTTCAATCTAGTATCTCTGCATCTTTTCGTCCATGCGTTATTTTGGTGACATCAATAGCGCTAAGAAGGTTTGCCATTTTTTCAATGTCTTCGTCTGTGCCGTCAAAACCAAGAACCTCTGCGCGAAAAATCGCCCGGTCTTTTCGATAAGTTCCATATATTTTTGCATAATATTCAGAAATAAGATTTGCGATTCCTGCAAAATCCGCTTCTCTTTCCTGAGATATGTGTTTCTTGATTGCTTGCAGTTTTTTCTCTGTCTGTTGGGTTACATCCATAAGAAAGACTTTTTTCGGCGTGTCTTTTCTTTTCTCATAGAAATCAGGCATAAGCCAGACACTATATTTTCCAGTTAAAACATTTGGTTTGTCTTGTAAAAGAACATCCATCACAATATCATGGCAGCCTTTATAGTCTTCATGCATATTGCTTCTCGAGGGCAGAAACACAACATCAGGATTCTCAGTTTCTAAAAGTTCGCGTATTTTTTGCTTGGTTTTATCTTTTTGTTCGTCATCAAGCTTTGAAAGTGTTCCATCTTCTAGATTAAATTGGTGGTGACCGGCAATTCCGACAAACTCGCGCTCATCTTGCCCCTCCTGTTTTCGGTATTCAATTATTTTTTCTTCAGGAATAAGCTCAGCACCATGTCGCCCATCAGTCATATAGACATAACTGATTTTAGCGCCTTTCTCTTTCAGTTTCAGTATTGTGCCGCCCATGCCAATAATGGCATTGTTGTTGTGCGGCTGGAAGATTAGGATTTTCATAAAATCACGATGTTTTCAGGAGCCCACATTTTCGGTTTTCGGGCTTCTGGAATTTTTAGCTCATATACACGACATCAATAGGCATTATCCTAACAGGATTCCGTCCCTTTATTGTTGTCAATGTTATGATTTCTGCTGCCCTTGCGTCTCCTCTTTCTACTACATCCCATGCTTCTCTTGCCGCATCTGTTACC
>DAOVNB010000178.1 GCA_030630425.1 archaeon
AGGAAAATATGATGAAAGGCTTTTTTTTCACAATGGATGCATTAGTTGCAATCACTCTTTTAAGCGTTGCTTTTGGCGTTGTATTGTCTATTGACACAAACACGATTTCAGGCAAGTCAAATTATGAGCAGATGCATTATGTGACCGAAGATGCCATGCAGATTTTTGGAAAATTGAAATTCTCAGATATCAATGAAACACTTATGAATAACATAATAGCGGACACGAATTTAACAATAGAGGACACCTCAAAAAGCCTTCCGGATATAATCGGGCTTTTATGGGCCTATAATGAAACAGATTATGCTGCCGATATCGTAAAGGATGTTTTCAGCGATCCGGGGCAGTTGATTCCAAAAAGTTATGATTATGCGTTGTCTGTTGAGGAAACAGACAAGAAGACTCTCATATATTCAACAACAGGAATTGACCCTAAAAACGAGCCGGAGCTTGATTACCTGACATCTGCATCAAGAATAGTCTCCGGGTACAAGGAAAACACAGCGCCTTTCGGTTTTGTATCAAGAGCATGGGCCTCTAAAGTTTCAAAGAACGCGTCAAAGGTGTTTGAATTCAACCCTGAAGGCGGGTCATATGATCCCGGAGGGGTCGCATACATAAATAAGAAATTTTACTTAAACGCAACAGAAATATACAACGCCACAATGCACATATCAATACACCGGGGAACAAGCGCCATAAATTCCAATAAGTTATTTGTTGATGCAAGTGGGGATATAATTGGTGATGTGAATTGGTTATACACTCAGCAAAAATCCGAAGCCGGAAAAACAACAAATATGGACTTTGGAGTCGTTGATGTAACCGATTACCTGAACGCATCTCCCGGAGGCTGGCACGAGATAGAAATTGTACTTAAAAGCCAGGATGATTTCAACACGCATATTCATCCGGGAACTAAAGTTGAAGTAATTTACAAGACCGAAGAAGAGCGGACTTTTACCGGCAACTATGCTGAAAGAAAATATTTCGATAATGTATTAAGTGACCAGAGCGGCACCAAGAAAAGAGGGGCATGGGCAATAATGCCGATAAATGTTCCAAAAGCGGCAACTGTGAAAAATGTTACACTTCATCTTCGCGCACTTAATGTGTTTGATGCTGTGGGGAAAGATGACATTCAGATTTATTTCAATAACAATAGTATTTTAAATGTTACAAATCCGGGTGCAACTTATGATGCAGATATAAATTTGACAGATTATGTGGCCGCAAATAAAAATACAACAAATGTATTGAGTGTCTATATTGACAGTTTCGAAAATGATTTCTGGGGTGAAACAGATGTGGAGCTTTATTCAGACCCCGAGAATGATGAAGATTCGTCATCTTATGTTTATACCGAGTATGACTGGTCTGTTGAAAACAAATTCCAATATGGCTATATAGAAGTCACAGCAATAACCCCGTTTGGCGGAATTGATGAAAACCCCAAAAACTACACAGAGGATTTCGATAACCACGAAATCACAAGCGCTTATCTTCATGTGGCACAAATTGACAGCGAGAATGTAACCGTAACAGTTGAGCCGTACGGGGCGGCAAATAATCAAGTATTTGAATCTCCTCGCCTTCGAGCGCTGCCGTCAACCATATATATAGACCCGTCATATTTCAATACAACAAGTGAAAACAACACAATAAATATTTCTGATGTATGCATAACACTCAATTGTTCTATACTGTCGCAATCATCATTAGAATACAATATTTTTATTCCATCCCAGGTAGGCTATGGCGCCATGTTTGACACAGAGGCCGAGGCGAATCAGGATGCTCAAGACCGCCTTAACGCCACATTATCCGCTTATGCGGACATACTTGATCTTGGCATCTATTTAAAAAAGCCAATTACAACAGGAAACATTCCGTGGATGTATGGGCCTGCATTTATAACTTTAGAGGTGTGGAAATCATGAAACTTTTGTTTCAATCTTTTCTAAGCCGTATTTGTTTCTTAAAAAAACATCCGTCAAAAAAATTTAAGATGAAAAAAGGGTTTGTATACACACTGTTTACTATTGTTGCAGTATCTTCTATTTTTTTTGTTTTGGCCCTGAATATGGATAAGACCAGTACACATACAACAAAAATTATCGAAAAGATTCGTGCAGATGAAGTGCATTATCTTGTTGAGGGTATTGAAAAAGATATTGAAAGAAGCGGGGAGATTTCAGGCAGGCGCGCATTATTGTCTTTGATTAATTGGGAGATTTCAAACGGCGAGTTTGTCAGTGCTGCAAATGAGTCTATAAAAGAAGCCATTATCAACGGCACGGTAAACACCGGCGATGAAAACCTTACACTAATGGAAAACAACACATTATCCGACTGGATGCAAACCTTAGAAACATTGGCTAAAAAAAGAGGGCTTAAAACAACAATCCTTGTTCCAAACACAACAGTTTCAATGGAGTCGCCGTTTAGTGTACGCGTTTCAACCAATGCACACATACAGGTGCAGGATGAAGCAATAGAAGTCGCATACAAAAGAAACACAACATATTCAACTGCTGTGTCTGTTGAAAATCTTGAGGACCCGTTCATAACTGTAAAAAGCTATGGGTATGCAAAGCAGAATTTCATTGAATGTGAAAAAATTACAGGCAGCGCAAACAGCGGCGATTGGGTCTATGGGTTCGCATATATAACTGACGAAATTAATC
>DAOVNB010000099.1 GCA_030630425.1 archaeon
AATCCAGAGTGGCCAAATCATGCTCTACAACCAATACAGCCTTTTGTTCTGCCAATTCCCGTATAGCCCTTGCAGCCATAAGCCTGTGCCTTACATCTAAGTAAGATGATGGCTCGTCAAAAAAGTAGAAATCGCCTTCTCGGACAATTGCAGCTGCAATTGCGACTCTCTGAAGGTCACCCCCCGATATTTCTGTTACTTTCCTGTCCAATATGTGGTCAATTTCCAGGTCTTTTGCGATTCTTTTTAGGATTTTTCTCTCGTCTTTTAGAATTTCTTTTACTTTTCCCGTAAACATGCTTGGAATCATATCAACCTGCTGCGGCTTGTAGATTGCCTTTATTTTATTCTCTTTTAAATCCAAAAGGTAATTGTAAATCTCAGTCCCTTTGAATCGTGCAAGAACTGCATCCCATGTCGCTTTTTCCTCAAAGTTCGCCATGTTGGGTGTGATTTGCGCTGAAAGTATCTTTAATGCAGTAGTTTTTCCAATGCCGTTTGCTCCTAAAAGCCCTGCAACCCTTCCTTTTTGCGGCACAGGCAGGCCATATAATCTAAAAGTATTTTTCCCGTATTGGTGAATTGGGTCGTCTAATTCGTGGGCTAAATTTATGATTGTGATTGCATGTTTCGGGCATTTCTTGACGCATATGCCGCATCCAATACAAAGCTCTTCAGATATTTCCGCCTTCTTTTTTATGACAACAGTCTCGTCATCCCCGGAGCGGACTCTGGGGCAAAAGCTTCGGCATTCCTTCCCGCACTTCTCAGGATCGCACTTTTTCCTGTCAATTACAGCTATTCTTTTTTCAGACATTTTTCTCACGCATCGATACTTGTAATGTTACTGTTTTGATATTTTAATATTTATAGAATTGATGGATTTAAAAATAAGTATCTGCCCATCACAAATAACCATAAAACTGGTTTCTTATCCCATTACATCTAAATAGTAGTTAAAATTGAAAATATTTATATTATTTTAACGCCAGTTACAGGTTATGGACCTCTATCAACAAATATTGGATAACTTGATTCCGGAAACAGGACCAATTACAGAAATAAAAAAACCAGATACATTCGAAAAAATTTCAATGGATGCGTTTTATTCTGCATCAAAAACCGGTCAGACAGTACTAAATACAAAAACCGGAGAGTCTAAAATATCTTTTACAAACGAGATTCTAACGAATGAAAATTATACTGAATCTGCATCAATAATACTTAGAGACAATATAAACGGCCATGCAATCTACATGCACATCAATCCAGTATTAAAAAAATTAACCGAAACGCAGGTATATAGTATCAAACAATTTCCAATGGGGATATTATCTGCCGGCATCTTGGATGGTATTAGCACACCATATAATTTTGAAGATGCCATGCATGAAATAAAAAACATACGAGACGATGTTGTGGTTTTTAACGCAATTGAATTGCCAGAAAAAGAACAATACCGTATAATTTACGATTCAAAAACAGACGGATTTTATATTCATATCAAAAATCAAGCACACGCATACAAAGCAGACGGATTAGATATAGGTATGGGTAAAAAAACACGCCAAATTCTGTCTATGATAATTCCACAGCGTATAGATATTATGCACAATATGCATTGATAATCTAGCTATAATTTGTGCGGATAAACATCTATTTGGGACTTATAAGGAAAATATAACCCCCCAATTCACCCAACAATCAGCAGCAAACTCAAAATCATGCCCGTTGTTGCGACAAGTTTCCTAAACAAATGCTTTTCATGAAATAGCAATCCTCCAAAAAGTGAAGAAAACAATGTTGAGCTTCTTCTGATAGGTATTATCAAACTAACCAGCGTATTCGGGCTTGCCATCGCAAACAATATCATAAAGTTTGAAAGTATCGAGAAAACAGCAACAAAAATCACAGGCATCGTCAGAATTTCGCGAATTGCGTAAATTGGATGTTTCAACTGCTTTAAATGTAATGATGCCATCACAGCCAGAATAACGATTGAAGTAAAAAACATGTTTGTATACACATCCACGGTTTTTAAGATAATCTTGTCAAAAATTGCAGCAAAGCACATAAGCACTAAAATAACAACTGTTGTGATAAAAAAGGACTTGTCTTTTGAAAAAAGGTCTTTGATGTGTGTTTTTTGCGGATTTTTTTTGTCATGGTGGTACGTTGTAGTCTCTAAAAAATAAGTGCATATAATCATCAGAAGTATTCCATAAATTTGTGTGGCTGTTACTGCTTCAGACAAAAAGATAAATGACAAAAACAACAAAAACAAGGGGCTTAAATTTATCAAAGGGCTGACCGTTGAAATCTCGTATTTTTTAAGCATTGAAAAATAAAGAAGTGTTGACCCTCCGACAGCCAATGCTTTTAATGCATAATGGCCTCCAAGAGAGAAAAATGATTCAAAATTGATTCTGGTTGAAAAAAACATACTCAGGAAAATAAATACGATAATATATTCGCCCACAAGCAGCTGATTAGAATTAGTGTCTTTAGAAAGCCACTTCTTTGCGGAAATATCTTTTATTGCAAAGAAAATTGCAGACATCAATGCAAATATAACCCAAAGTTGTAACATATTAAAAGAATGAATTGGGCAGTTAATAAATTAACTAAAAGAAAAAAATGGAGCCTCGGAAGGGATTTGAACCCTTGACCGCGAGATGTCTTGAAGGCAAAAACTCGCGATGTCGCCTTTTACGAGTTACGCGCTTATACAAGTCTCGCGCTCTACCAGCTGAGCTACCGAGGCATCTAAAACAATAATCAACAATAGAAGAGAAACTTTAAAAATATTATCCGGAAATCACTTTTTCTTCTTATCTGCCTTTAGCTTAGCTATAACGAATTTTGCCCCGCAGCTGTCGCAGGTGGGTCGGTAGGGTTTTTTCTCGAACGCCTGCTTTTTCTCATTTACAGTTCCGCATTCAGGGCATGTGAGAATCATGCGGAATTCTTCTTCGCCCTTGTTTCGCCACATTATGATTTTGCCTTTCTTCTCGCCGGCTTTATTTAAAAGTGCCCTGTTTGTAAAATAATTCGTGTTATCTAGATTTGGGTATGTTACCATAAGCAAATATTGCATGGAAGTCTATATAAAGATAAATGCTGTTGAGTCACCGGAGATATCAATGAGTTTAGCAGTGTTTCCTTTATATCCTATCATGATTTGTATGCTTCCTTGAATGAGGTGGGGGCCCATAAAGAGTCTCAGTTATCCAACCTAGGGTTTCATCCGTGTCAGGATTTTCCTCTTGTTCATCTCCTTGTTGTTTATTTACCACAGCAGATTCCAATAATTTGGGGTGTTCTTTCAAAAAACGATAAAAACTGCCATTATTAAGAATTTGTTTGGCGTATAACCTTTGATTGCTTGGAAGTTGGCTTGCATAGTGAAGTAAATGTTGTTCCAAGTGTTCTTTATTCGGTACTTTCGATGCATTGTATGTCAACGTTGCAATTACATCAGCTCGCTGTTCAGAAGACAAAGAAGATACCACTCTTTGGAGAGGAACAATAGAATCCGAAGCAGTACCTGCCGTATACCTTGCAGTAGGGGAAGAATAAGGCGGCTTGTTTTTCCTCTGGTGTGCACTATCCACCAAACCCAGACTCAAAAGCGAGAGAACAAGTGCAACAAGGGATATTGAAAGTGCCATAATTTCAAACATAACAAACTTTTTGTATTGCAGCATATAAATAATTTTTATGGTGTGTATTAAAACGAAATATTTAAACGCTGTCCGGCAAGCGAAACAACAGCAGATATTGTCAAAAAATCAAGCGAATATTCGGTGAATCTGAGCATAACACAAACTCCGACATTTTACCTAAACGGAAAAAAGCTTTCAAAGCCAATAACATTAGATGTTGTAACTAACGCGATTGAAAATAAAAAACAAAACTGTTGGACTGCCCAAACTAATAAATAATTCCATACAAAAAATACAATACGGTAGAGTTAAATGAAAATAGGATTTCCCAATAACCCGAGAAAAGACATAATAAAAGAGATAGAGTGGATTGGAAAAAACAAGTTCGACTTTGTTGATTTGTATTTAGAGGAAGATGCAGCAACACC
>DAOVNB010000104.1 GCA_030630425.1 archaeon
CCTTGCATTCGCAGGATACCACAAAAAAGTTAGCTGGTCTGCGCGCGGAATATATTCTGCATTCATTGTCGCTCTTTTTGCAGAGATGTATGGCTTTCCGCTCACGACATACTTTCTTTCATCAGCTATCGGAGGCGCGCCTTTGATTGCGCCTGAGGTCATCATATCGTTCAGTGTGCTTGGCGCAAGCTTTGCTATGACGTGGGTGATGATTGCAGGGCTTGTTGTGACCATAGCAGGCGCGGTACTTGTGGTTCGTGGGTGGAGCGGAATATACAATGCCAAAGGAAAGCTTGTTACAAAAGGCATATACCAGTATTCGAGAAACCCGCAATATGTCGGCTTCTTTCTTATAACAGGGGGCTGGCTTCTTGCGTGGCCTACAATCATAAACCTTTTCATGTGGCCTGTGCTTCTGCTCATATACTGGCGCCTTGCATTGCGCGAGGAAAAGGATGTCGGAAAAAAGTTCGGGAAAGTGTTTCTGGAGTACAGGCAGAAAGTGCCGATGTGGGCTTGAAAATAGATTGTGGTGCGTAAAAGGCATTTATTAGCCTAAAATCGCGCAACCATCTAGATGTATCGTACTAATTAGTCTTTTAAAGTTTTTGACACTATAACAGAGTGGTTATTTTATGACAAAACAACTGGCGTTTGTATTAAGACCAAATAAGGCGGATACTGATGGCGTAAATATGGTTGGGTATATATCTGATAAAAATGACTGTTACCTTGGCGAAACCCCTTATGAAATAAATATTGGAACAAAGACAAATCATAAGTTCCAAGTTACGTCTCATGATTCTGTTGTTGGCTCTTTTGATGCCAAAAAACTGAGAACCTATCTTGAGCATCGCGGTGTTGATGTTGGCGGAGACTTTGTTGACGGTCTCTACGATGTCATGCAGGTAATACGGGCATCACAAGATGGTTTCGCCAAAGATATATGCAAATACATACACAATAATAAAACACACTTTGAATGCTCTGCAGATGCAGAGTTATCATTTGAATTAGATGTTCTTGATAGAATCAAAAAAGATGTTAAAATAAGAAAATCTCTCAATAATTATCACGCACAGTTTGGGAAATTAGGCGGTTTTATTACCCAAGAGGTAAGAGATGTGATGGATCAAAGAAATTACCCTTCCTTAAATTATCTTATAGAAGATTTTTTTATCAAAGATGATGCAGAGCTAAGAGCCACACATAATTTTGTTGTATAAAACTCACCGATGCACATACCGCCCTTTATCTCGGATTACGTCAAGCCTTTTTAGAATCTTTTCACAATCAGGATAACTCTTTTTGTATTCTTCAAGAAACATGTCAAAAAATTTCTTTGCCTCGCCCCCGTGCGTTGAAACAAGCGCTTCTTCAAACAGGTGCAGATCAACTGCCTTATCCTCATATGCTTTAGAGAAAAAGCCGAGACCAAAGTCAATGAAATATACATTTCCTTCAGACAAGATCATGTTGCTTGTCGTGAGGTCGCCGTGGATTATGTCGTTCTTGTGAAGAAGCGCGACCGATTCTGCAATCTTTTTTGCAAGTTCAGGCAGGTTTTCCTTATCAAAAGTGTTTTTCAGGCGCGCGCCGTCAATGAACTGCATTTTAATAGAATATTTTTCTTTATTTAGAACATCCGGAACAGGAACTCCGAGCTTCTTTGCAGTGATAAGGAGCTTTTCCTCATGCCTCGTGCGCTGTGTTCTCAGCTTTTCATCAAGCTCTTCAATGCGGTAGGATTTTTTTATTCTTTCCTTTAGCACAATATCTTCTTTTTTGTATATGTTTGCCTCTGCACCGCGCGAGATTAGATTCATAAGCACTGCAGACCAATTACAGGGCTATGCTTAAGAATCTTTTGCCAGAAAAAGGGGTTGCACACACTCTGTAGAAAGTTGGTGATTAAACAGCAGATTTGTATTTATGTCCCTCAGAAAAAACCATGCCTCCCTTGCCGAGACATGAAGCGGGTTTACAACAAGCATAGGTATGGCTTCAACAGTATATATAGTTTTGCATAGGTGTGTAGATATATTGAGATATAGTTAAGGTCGTTACTAAATGGACAAACTTAAACAAAAACCAGAAGACCTTAATCTATCCGAGGAAATCGAAGATTTCCTGGATCCTAAAATTGCATAGCAATTTTAAGGATATGGAAAAGCCATTGGTCTAAATAGTTATGGCTTTTACTATACTTTAGCGCACACCAACATCTTTTAACACTTGTTTGCGGCTACTTTAGGTATAGCCTATATGCCGGTCTGAGTGTTGCCAAAACAAATATCGCTGCATACACTTTCCAGTCCTGGCTAAGTAGCGGTTCCCAAAGTTTTGCCACAGTAAGGGCGAATGCCATGGAGCCAAATTTCACACAGCCAATGTCAAGCCAGTCCATTTTTTTAGTTTTCAGATCCATCCAGTCTGCCAATTTTTTAAAGCACATGTTTACACCCCAAAACCTTATTGCATTTCTGGGAATATAAAGTTTTTTTGCCTGCATTAGAACAGCTTTGCACCGTTTGGCACAGTTTTTTCAGGCACTGCGAGGACAATGTCATTGTTTTCATCAGCGAAGCCTGTTGTGAGGCACTCGGACATGAAGTTTCCTATCTGCTTTACAGGAAAGTTTATCACGCCAATTACTTGTCTTCCAATCAAGTCTTCCTTTTTGTAGTGTTTTGTAATCTGCGCGCTCGACTTCCTGACACCGAACTTACCAAAGTCAATCCACAGCTTATATGCAGGTTTTTTTGCCTCCGGAAAATCCTCGGCTTTTGTGATTGTGCCGACTCTAAGTTCAACTTTTTCAAAATCAGGCCATTTTATTTCTTCCATCATAAAACCTCTATGTTGCTCACTCAATCAGACCGCCGGTGCATCTCCAGTTTATTTAGATTGAGTGCCTTATATGGTGGATTTTTCGTTCAGTTCTTCGTAGAAGCATATATTTATAATTTCCATTTCTATGTCCTTTATTGCTCTTAGTATTCTGTCTATATGTATTCTCAATTCAATGTTTTTTATCCTGCCGACATCGTCTTTTAAGATGTTTGAGCGCAGCACTGCGCTTTTTAGCATAGATGCCTTTTTGTTGCGTGTAAGATATTTTATTTTGGTTTTTAGTTCTTCTCTTATCAGGATAACTGGTTTTTTTATTTCTGTAATCAAGCTTCTGTCTGATTTTATTACGTTTCCTATGGAGTATAAGTCATCCCCGATGTTTTCAAGCTTTTTTGCAATCAAAAAATAAGCCAGTGATTGTGCAGGTGTTTTTATTGATTCTTTTGTGATTGTGCCGCAGTTTTTGTCTGAGTGAAGTATTTTCTTGTTTGCCAGATTGTACAGCCGGTCTATTTCATTTTCATTGTCTTCCATAGCTTCATAATCAGAATTGATAAGATTGTCTATCAGTTCAGAGATTATATATCGTATTCTGATAAATATCTGGTTGAGCGTGAGTTTAGTGTGGTCAAGAAGTGTCTTGATCTTGATCTTGTTTTTGTCTTCATAGGTTATTTCTGTGCCGCTCATTTGGCTTAGAGCTTTTTTGAGTGTATTTTTTGTTTTGGTGTTGAATCCTTTTGGGCAGTGAATGACTATAGTCTCTATGCCGAGGTAATAGGATGCAAAGAATACTTGTGCCAGATTTTCTTTGTAATCATCTGTATTTAAGAAAATTCGGTCAATATTGCATGTATCTGTTGATTGTGATGTTTTCAATATCAGTGTTTCAGAATCTTTTTCTTCTATAAATATAACATCTTTTGGGGCTATGCCTGCATTTTTTGCCCATTCTTTCGGCAGTGTAACTGCATAGGTTTTTCCGCCTATCATCTGTAGTTTTCTTGGATGCATGTGTTCTATTTGTCGC
>DAOVNB010000037.1 GCA_030630425.1 archaeon
GTCTATAACATCATCCATGAAGTTCCAGGCATATGTCCTTGTGCCGACAATTTCGGGTGTCGTCGTCGCTGTATCAAAGCTTATCTTGCAGATGCTTCAAAGCCTTGGAGAATCTTTTGAAAAGCTTGAGAGTGCTAGCGCCGGTGGGGAGTTTGGGTCAATAGATCTTGGTGGGATGATGGGTATCGGCAATGCTGTGCCGTCCGAAGTTTTGCAATTTATCGTAGGGTTGTATGTGATTGAGATTTTGGTACTCTTAGCGATATTTGTGAACAGGATTTCTGTTGGAATGGATCCTGTGAGTGAGAGCGATGCCATATGGAAGATGGTCCTTACAGGAACTTTTGTTTATGTGCTTGTGATTGTGATTGTGTCATTGATGTTCCTGCCGCTGATTAATGTTGCGACGAATATTGTTTGATGTTGATGGTGTTGCGTGTTTAGAAAACATTTATAGAAAACCTAAAGAATGTTAACTTTGGTAACAAGCGTTACCGTAACTTTCCGACAAAGAAAATATGGTCTTTTTCCAACGGGTTTAAGTTTATTGCGTCGGTTATTGTGAAATATTTTTCAATCTTTTTTCTTTCAGCTGCGAAAATCTCGTTTGGATTCACCGCAACATTTATGCTTCGAGCTTTTACTGCAATCATGATTGAGCCGCCTTTTTTCAAGAATATTTTTGCATTTCTTATAAGTATGTCTGTCTGGTCTGGCTGAGCTACATCTTCGTATATCATATCTACTTTTTCTATTCTGTTTGCCCAGTCTTCAGGTGTTCTTGCATCGCCTAATATAGGCACTATGTTTTTTCTTTTTTTAGTCATAGGTACTAGGTCGCGCACTGAACGGGGCGAAAATTCAACACCGTATATGACGCCTTCATTGCCGATTAAATCAGAAATATGAGAGCTTGTTGTTCCTGTGGATATTCCAAGATAAAGAATTTTCATTCCTTTAAAAATCGGGACATTGCGAAGGCCTTTGTATATGGCGGCTCCAAGCTTTGATTTTGTCGGGTCCCATACACGGAATTCGTCTTTTCCTTTGCGGATAATTCGCTCATCATAGTATTTTTTGCCAGGGGTTGCATTTCTTGTGCAGTAATCTTTTCCGAATTGGGACACGCCTGTAATTGCCATGAATATCACTTATCGCCTTTTTTGGCTAAACCTTTTTTTGCCGAATTTTTTGTTTTTATTGAATTGTTTTTTGTTTTGAGCGAAGGGCTTTCCTTTTCCTTTTTTTGCCATCTCTTTTTTAAGTATTTCTTCAATATCGTTTTTGTATTTTTTGCCTAAATCGCCTTTATGCTTGTAGAAGTCCATCTTTGCTGCAAGCGATAATTTTGATGCCAGTGTTCTTGCGATTTTCCCGCGGGACTGGTTTGGCGCCCTTTGTATGAATGAGCTTTGAAATATAAGGCCGTGTTTTGGGCTTGTGCCCGCACCTTTTAAGTATCTAAAAAGCGCTTTTTCCGCACCAAGAATCTGTATGGTGGAGCTTGGGAATCCTGCAAGCTTTTCTAAAGTTCCTGCATGCGCTATAAGCCGCGATACAAGCAGTCCGCCTACAATGCCTGTCATGTTTGGGGCCACTTGGGTTGCTTTTCTCTCTATGTATTTTTCAAGCTCTTTTTTCTCATCAATAAGAATGATTATTTTTTTAGCGTATTTTTTTATTTCTTCTAAATCTTCGTTTTTCAGGTTTACACCCATGGACTCGTCTACAATGATTCCTTTTACATCTGTCCTAAAGAGTGTTTCTGAAACATATTTTGCCAGATTTTCGTTGCTGCCTGTTAATTCTACAAGTTCCGGAAAGTAGTATCCATACCATTCACGAAGCCGCATAGACATTGTGTTTACCTGTTTTGCAAGCTCGTCTGTTGTGTTTATTGCCTGCAGGAGAAGCTTGTCTTCACCAACGGAATTTCGCATCTTTCGGACAGTCAATTCCGTATTTGTTTCGTGAATTATGCTTAGAAGCTCGCTTTTTTCTTTTAGTATGCTGTTTTTTCTTGCGAGATCAAGCATGTTTAATCTTATGTAGTCGCCTGCATGATTTGGGAATTCGTGTTCGTAGCCTTCTTTTTTTGTTTCAAATATTATTTTGTCTTTTGCCTTGATTTGGCTTAAGAGTTTTTTTTCAGAATCAGAGATTGCTTTTTTCCCGCAAGACTCAAGCTCGTCTGCCCTTTTTTTAGCGTCATTTTTAAATGATATGAAACTGATTGGATTTCTTTGTTCATTTACAGCTATTATGCCGATTGGTGATGCGGCGATGTAGATTGTCATGTGTATCTTTATTATGTGTTATATTTAAAATGTTACCTTTATTGTTGTATTTTTTTGGCATTCATTTTAGAATAAATTGTTTTTTGTCTTTCATCCACAAGCTTTTTAAAACTAACATACAATAGAGTGTTACACAATTACAGGTGTTTACTATCGGAAGAATAAAAACAAGGGTAATAAAAGGAAATGCGAAAGAATTGCTTAGCATTTGCCCTGAAAAATTCGGAAATGATTTTGAAACAAATAAAGCAACATTGAAAGAATTAGATGTTGTAGAAAGCCATCACATACGAAATAAGATTGCGGGTTATGTGACGGGTCTTGTCAAAAGGAAAGAGTTCTGAACGGTCTTTTTAACAATACGGTTATTTGATTTTTTCTTAACGATACATCGCAGATTTGACTGTCGTGCGCAGTGATTCAAGAGTTTCCCTGTTTGCGAAGTCTTTTGTGTTGATTCCTCTTTCTTTAAGCCATTCGCGCGTTTTTCCGGTAATTATAATATCTTTTTTCTTTAATTCATTGATGCTTTTTGCACCAATAAGAAACATGGTTGTTTTAAGCTCTTTTATGATTTTTTCAAGGACTTTTTTTACCTCTTTTTTGGATTTTGTTGCAGGTTCTAAAAGCGGGAGTGCGAGCCCTGCATAATCTGCGCCCAAGCAAATGGCTTTTGCGGCGTCAATTCCTGTCCGTATCCCACCGGATGCAATTATTGGCAGTTTGGTTGTTTTTCTTGTTTCTGCAATCGATACTGCTGTTGGTATGCCCCAATTTTTGAATGCAGTTCCTATTGGGGGCTTGTCTTTGTCGCGGTAGGATTCTACAAGACTGAATGATGTCCCTCCAAGGCCGGAAATATCGATTACAGCAACACCTGATTTTTCAAGCATAAGCGCTATTTCTCGTGAAATGCCGGCACCTGTTTCCTTTACGATTACGGGCTTCCCAACATCCGCACATATTTTTTTAATGGAATCCTGTGCGTTTTTGAAATCAAGGTCGCCTTCAGGCTGTGTCGCTTCCTGAAGCGCGTTTAGGTGAATCGCAAGCGCGTCTGCGTTGATGTGTTTTATGGCTTCTGTGGCTTCTTTTATTGTGTATTCGCCTTTTGAAAACTGTACTATGCCCAAATTTCCTATCAAAGGAATTGTCGGCGCTATAGGTCGAATGTTGTATGTTTCCTGCAGTTTTTCATTAGAAATGGCTGCGCGCTGGGAGCCCACACCCATAGCAAGCCCGAGATCTTCTGCGGCGGCTGCAAGGTTCTTGTTTATTTTTTCTGCTTCTTTTGTTCCGCCGGTGATTGCTTCGATCAGAATCGGAGCCGTTATTTTTTTGCCTAAAAACGAGCATGCTGTGTCAATATCTGACATATCTGCTTCCGGAAGTGCCTTGTGCACAAAAAACAGGTCGTTGAAGCCTGTTTTTATATCGGATTCTATGCTTTTTTCAAGGCATATTGAAATATGCTGTTTTTTCCTTGTTTCTGTGACTGAATTTTTCTCCATAAAAACACCTGTTTTATCTTTTATCAGCAAAATTTAAATAGGGGTTATGCACATAAATACATCAGAGGTGATTTGAAATGCTTATTGAACCATTAAGCAGTGCGCTTACAAACCTTACGACCAGTTTTGTAAATGGGTTTCCGGGTCTTGTTTATGCGCTTTTATGGGTGGTTGTCGGTTATGTCCTAGGTAAACTTTTGGCATCAATTGTAAAAAGAGTCTTGAAAGAGGCTAAAATCGACAGTTATTTGAAGGAAAGGGAGCACATGAGCTTTAAGTTAAGTTCTATACTGTCTACCGTTGTAAAATGGGTAGTGTATTTAGTGTTCCTGCAGCAGGCTGCGACTCTTTTGGGGGTGGCTGTAATAAGTGCGGTAGTAAATGAGATAATAGCATTTGTGCCAGGTATTGTAGGTGCAGTAATCGTGCTTCTTGCAAGTTATGCAATTGCAATGTATGTGAAGGAAGATGTCATAGGTGACAAGGAACTTTACACAAGCATGCTGGGCAAGGCGATTTTCTTCCTTGTGCTCTATGTAGGTGTTGCAACAGCATTGCCGCTTGTATCCATTGATACAATGCTTATAAACACAATACTTCTTGTGCTTATAGCATCTGTTGGATTAGGTCTTGCAATAGCGATTGGCTGGGGTCTTAAGGACAGCGTAGACGAGCTTGCAAAAGAGCAGGTAATGAAATACAAGTCTAAGAAATAAACTTTGTTGGCCTTAACAGGCCTTCTTTTTTCTTTTTTTTAATTTTTGTTATTTTGTAGTATATCTTATGAATTAATAATTCTGCAGAATGCCCGACTGTGGCGTTTACAATTGAAGGGACTGAGATAGACTAAAACAGGCAACCGAACATATATATACTGTTTCTGCATATATTTCTATATTGAGATAGTTGGTTAAAGGTTTTGTCTTGTTGTCGTTTGATATGAAAAAAATTATCTGTATTTCAGCAGTTCTTTTAGTTTTTGCTTTTTTATTTTTCAATATTACTCAAAAGGCAATCCCACAAGGCATTGAGGTGTTTAATAGTGATACGGGTTCTGTAGTTGGCGATAAACTTCCGCCGAAAATAGACATCAATATTGGAGATGTGGCTTTTGATTCTGTCCAATCATCATCTGTTGACTTTACGAAAAAAGCAACAATTGTAAAAAATAAAGAATTAAAAACAAAAATCGAGAAAAATACAGAACATTCTGTTAAAGACTTCATCTGGGTTGAAAATAATGGTTTTGTCCCTGAAAATACCGGCGGCACAATAACACTTTCATCAATAGGCAGAAAGACATTCAAGTGCGACGGAACCGTTGACAACCCAGAATGCTTTGAGATAAAAAGCTGTTCTGTTTCTTCAAAGCCGTGCTATGAATATGATTCAGGAAATACAATTATTTACGTCAACCACTTCTCCGGAGCATTCAACACAATGACCTGGACAACTGATGATGACTGGAACAAGACAGGAACTCATACAAACACCACCAACTCGACAGGGGATTTGGTTCTTTCAGGGACAAACACAACAGGAAGCTATCTTTCAAACACAACAGACACACAATACACGATTGCAAGAATATTGGCTGTGTGGACTTTAACAGAGCAGGACGAAAACAAGAACATAACGGTTGAAGTCTCGGCTGATGACGGCACAACATGGCTTTCTGTTTCAAACAACACAAATTATACAACTGGCGGAGCGATAGGTTTGGGGAATCTTCTGGCATTTAGGGCAAACTTTTCCACAAATGACTCCGCAACTTCGCCGCAACTGCATGATTTGACATTGGACTACGATGTTGATTATCCGCCGGAAATTGATTTTGTCGACCCGACACCTGATGACAATGATTATGTGAACACAACTTACACATACATAAATGTTTCTGTTTTTGATTATTCAAACACAACATCCTTCATCGACTGGAACAACTCGTTGGTCGGTTGGTGGAGATTCAACGAGGAGACTGGCGAGAACACGACATTTTTCAGGGACTGGTCGAGTTGGGGGAATAACGGGACAAATAGTTCAAATCCAACTTATGCAGATGGAAAATTCGGAAAGGCATTAGAGTTTGACGGGATAGATGATTCTGTTGATATTGGAAATATTGGGGGCGGAGTTAAAACCGTAAGTTTTTGGATTAAAGCTGATTCAACCACAGAAACAATAATGGAATTAGCTCCTTCTTGGGCTTGCGGAGATAATGTAACTTTCACTTACGGGGGTAGTGAAGTTACCTACGGAACAGTCTCGCATAATAGTGAATGTTGGCTTGATAGAAATTTGGGTGCTTCACAACAGGCTACAGCTTATAATGATTTTGATGCTTATGGTGATTTGTTCCAGTGGGGCAGAGATGATGAGGGCCATCAGGCTATAGTATGGACATCATCATCCGGTTCAGATGGCACAGAGCAATCTCGCGAAACATCAACCCTGGCTACCTCTGATACTCCCGGACATGCTAACTTTATTCTTGGGCCTGATGACCCTTATGATTGGCGTTCTGATAATAATGATAACAGATGGTATACTGGTTCCAATAACCCTTGTCCGGGTGGCTGGCGAATACCAACAGAAGCA
>DAOVNB010000162.1 GCA_030630425.1 archaeon
AAAAAAGGAGACATTGTTGATGTAATTGGCCGCATCCGGGAATACAATGACGAGAGATATATTGTTCCTGAAGTTGTGCGCGTTGTTGATGATTATAATATGATTACACTAAGAAAACTTGAAGCAAAGGTTTTCAAAAACAATTTTTTAAAGAAAGAGGGGGCGACAACAAAACAAAAAGAAGATGGAGAAAAAGAGAGGGGCGTACCTGAAAAGAAAAAGGAGGTAAAAAACACTCCTAAAAAACAGGAACATAAACCGGAAAAAAAGAAAGATGCGGCAAAAGAAACAAAGAAACCGCTGGATGACAAGGAAATACGGGAGCGGGTTGTAAAAACAATAGAGGTTCTTGATGACGGCGAAGGTGTGGACTACACAGATATACTTAAAAATGTAGACTTGGAAGATAATCTAATTGAAAAGGCTATTGATGAACTGCTAAGCGAAGGCTCATGCTATGAGCCGCGCGCAGGAAAAATAAAGGTGTTGTAGATGACAGAAGAATATGATTATGATGCACTGCTTGAAAAGGCAAGAAAACAGCTTCCTGAAAAAGTGTTCAAGCACGAAAGGCTTGAAATGCCAAAACTCAATTCAGCTGTTATCGGAAACAGGACATTTGTAAAAAAGTTCCCTGAAGCTTGCGGCATCATACGGCGGGACCCAAAGCATGTTGTGAAATATCTTGCAAGGGAACTTGGAAGCCAGGGAAGCATTGAAGGCGATGCCGCAATATTTCAGGGGAAATTTGGAAATATTCGCGTTAATGAAAAATTCGAGAAATATGTAAGTCTTTTTGTGCTTTGCTCCGAATGCAAAAAGCCAGATACCGTACTTGTTAAAGAAAACAGGATTAATTTTGTGAAATGCGAAGCATGCGGGGCTAAAAAACGCGTTGAAGGCATTAGATAGGTGCGTGTTTTTGAGTTTCGTGATAAAAACGCACAAAACAGAAAAAGGCATAATTGTTGCTGTGTGTGATGAAGACATTGCAGGACGGGTTTTTGAAGAGAATGGTCTTGTCCTTGATATTGACCGGGATTTTTTCTGTGATGTTCTGATAACAAAAACAGAGCTTCTTGAAATATTGAAAGATGCGCATACGGCGAATATCTGCGGGAATAAAGTTATTGACTTTCTTGTAGAAAATAATATTCTTGAAGATGCGCATGTAAAAACAATTGCCGGCGTAAAATACGCGATGATGTTTTAGAATGATTGCAGTTCCTGACAATCTATAAGGTTTCATACAACATATATAAAAATTGAACATCGTATGAATTATATAACTATAGCAGACAAAAAAGTTCATGTGATTTATATGTCCAACTGCACGAAGTTCAGTGATTTAGCCGAAAACGAAGTGTCCGCATTAGGCCAAAAAGCGTCAGGCCTTACAGCACTATTTAATTCCGGGTATCCAATACCTCCGGGTTTTGTTATTTCGGCATCATTGTTTGACTCGTTTCTTGCGCAAACAGGCCTAAAAGAAAAAGTGTGGGATGTTTTGGCTCATGCAACGCTTAATGATTACCCTGCGGTGTCCCAAATTTCAAAACAGCTAAGAGATGCTATTCTTTCGTCCGAATTCCCGCAGGTTCTTGAAGATGAAATACTGGAATGCTATAGAAAATTCAACCTCTCTGAGGATATGCAAAAACTGAATGATGTTGCAAAAAGCATAATAGATGCGGGAAGAAGCGATGTTTATGTCTCTGTGCGCGCATCACCAATAGCGGCACAGGAACAGTCAAGTTTTTCCGGGCTACAGGACACATTTTATTATGTGCATGGCACTGTAGGCATAATAAAGGCAATACAAAAATGCATGGCATCTTATTTTTCTTTTCGCTCAATAATATACCGACTCAAGAACAATATACCGCACAACAGCCTTATGACAATAATTGTTCAGGAAATGATTCTTTCAGAAAAATCAGGCGTTATAGCCACGGCAAATCCTGCCAATGCCTCAAGAACGCAAACAGTTATTGAAGGGTTGTGGGGTCTTGGTGAGGGTGTTACCGGCGGGGTGGTTACCCCGGACAAATATGTAATCGACAAAGAGACCGGACATATCATTGATAAAAAAATAAGCATCAAAGACTGGCAGTATTCTGTTGACCCCATGAATGGCGGCATTCAGAAAGACCAGATACCTGAAACAAAAAAAGAAGAGAGGGTATTAAGCGTAAATGAGCTTAAAGTTCTTTTTTCATTAAGTGAAAAAATACACAACCATTTCAGAAGGCCTCAGATGATTGAGTGGGCGATATACAAAAACCGGGTATATATCCTACAGGCAACGCCATTATATATCCCGCAACAGGATATCATGCAGGAACCCCCCACAGAAATGCAGGGAACAACAATAGCGGGTTTAGGCAATTTTGCCAAGACAAAAACAGGGATTGTAACATTTATATACAATGATGTTGATTTTTCAAAACTTTCAGGGACGGATGTAATTGTTTCGGGTTACGCAACAACAGACCTTGTGCCTGCGCTTCTTAAAGCATCGGCAATTGTTACAGATGAGGGCGGAACCCTTTCAAATATGGCGACAATTGCAAGAGAGTTTGGAATTCCGATGGTCTGTGGTACAAAGCAGGCAACCCGGAAAATACATGAAGGCATAACAGTCACAGTAAACGCAAAAGAAGGGCTTGTTTTTGAGTCCCGCCCGCCAACGCCAACACTTAACCCGGTATATCCACCGCAATATCATCAGGAAACACAGCAGCAAAACACGCAATTTTTTTCACAAACGCAAGGCGTGCACCAACAACCAGAGCAGAATGTTCCTGCACAAACAGCACAGAATTATCCAGCTCAATCAAATCCACAGCAATTCCCGCAGCCAACAGCATACCCGAATGCACAGA
>DAOVNB010000108.1 GCA_030630425.1 archaeon
ACCGGACAAGAAAAAAGCATTAAGTATTATTGAAGCTGCTAAAAGAGACATGAAATTTACTTTGACACTTGAAGCAACTGAAGCGGCAGGACCTACAATTGTGAGAAACATTTACGAGTGCTTCAGGATGCTTGGCGATGCTCTTTTGGTTGCAAGAGGAATTGAGGCAAACGACCATGTTATGCCAATAAATGAACTACTTAAACTAAGTGTTGAGACCACAAGACCCATAATGGTTATAGAGAGCTTAAGGCAGATGAGGCATAACATAAATTATTATGGATACAGCCCAAAACAGGCAGAAGTCGCAGATGCGATTTCAATAGCAGACAGTTGTTTTGAACCGATTTTTGATGCTGTTGAAGAAAAAATAAAATGATTTTAAAAGAAGTCATGGATTTGTTTCTGCGCTTTTATTTTTTAGACCAACAACAGCATAAACACCAATGATAAAAAATTATTGGAATAGTGTGCTAAAAGACTTCCTTTAAACTGATATTTATTGTAGACCAACCCAAAAACGATACCTATCAGCATCATATCAACTGCCTTAAGTATGCCCCAACCGGATAGCATATGCCAAAAGCCAAATAATGCACTTGAAACAAACAAACCCAAAATAAACTGTTTGTTTAAAATAAACCAGTTAAGGATGCCTCTTCTAAAAATCAATTCCTCGAAAAACGGCGCAAATAATCCTGCATACAATATTTTAACAAGCGCTGTTTGACTTAACCACCAGGAACCTTTACCCATTGTTAATGGTATTGTTGTCGGATACAGGTAAAAAACAGATTTCAAAACAGAGTAATTGATTAAGTAAATAGATAAACCAATTAAAACCGGGCAGAATATTTTGCCCTTTTTACTATGCATAAAACTATTTACTTTTGAAAAATCCATAAGAAATATTAATGATGATGTATTATAAAAAATTTATGTCATAGCAGACAATGCCTTTATTCTTTTGAGCATATTGGGGTGCGTGCTTAGAAGTTCCATCATCTTGTCTGTACCTTTGATTGCGACTTTTTTTACTCTTACAGCCTGAAGCTCATTTTCGTCAATGTCTCCGCTTAAGTCTGTGTCAATGCTTTTAAGCTCATTGAGTTCGCGCCTCGCTCTTGAAGGATCGCTTGCAAAAAATGCTTTCATGCCTTCCATTTGTTTTAGCTCGCTTTTAGGTGTTTTTGCAGCCCCATATACAAGCTTGAAAAGCGCTGATGCCAAGTGGCTTGGTTTTGACCCTAAAGCCACACTTCCCCTGTCTGCGTAGTATTCGCGCACTCTTGAAGCGTAGAGAACAAGAAGGTTTGTGAGTATGTATATTCCAAAAGCAGCAAGACCGATTGCAATTGCGTTTCCGCGATTTTCGCGGCCGCCACCGGACCACATGAAACTCCATGCAAGGTGCCATGCAATCATGGGTATCACGCTTATAATTGTTATTGTAAGGACATCCCTGTTTTTGAGGTGTGATATCTCGTGGCCTAATACTGCCCGAAGCTCGTCTTCATTAAGCGCGCTTAAGATGCCTCGAGTTACGCAAACTCTTGAATCTTTCATCCATCGCCCGAATGCGAAAGCATTCGGCATTTGCGTCTCAGATATTCCTATGCGCGGTTTGGGTATTTTTGCTTTTCTTGCAAGATCTTCTATCATCTGGTGAAGTTTTGGCTCTTCTGTTTTTGATACATATTTTACTTTCATGGACCAGTTTACAATTTTAGGACCAAGCATATACTGCACAAACATCAGAACTGTTGCAAAAATTGCATAGAATGCGAAATTTCCAAAACCCAAATACCACCCAGCAACAGACACAAGAGCATAGACTATTGCAAAAAGGGCAGTCATTATAAGAAACATTTTGGTGCGCAGTATAAAGGACATGATTGTCTATGTGCTGAATATCTTTAAATAGATTTTTTTGCCGTCTTTTTATAAAATGCCGTTCTCAAGCGCGTTTGTGTATATGCCGTTAATTGCCTTCACTTTTGTGCCAGCTGACACATCTGCGCCAATTTTGTCTTTCAATGGTTAAAATATCCGGCGGCTTTGCCGGGACAAGAAGTATAATGTTGTTGTGTTTTTTGAAAAACAAGCATTAGAATTTAATCCCTGAAAAATCTTTTTTTTCTTTTGGCGCCACCGGTATGTGCGCTTTTGCGAAGTCGTCAAAAAATGGTACCTTGATTGGAAGCGCGAATTTTGTGAAAGTGGATGAGACTATTGCCTCGCCTTTATCTAAACTTGCTATGTTTCTGTCATCGGCGGACAAATCCTGCGCTGCGGAGGCGATTATTGCTTCCCGTTCAGCCTGCATTTCTATACCCATTATGATTTTGGTGTTCAGATTTGCCAAAATTTCTTTAGGGATTAAGGATGGAAGCTGGGTTATTGCTGTTAATCCGATGTTGAATTTGCGCCCTTCCCGTGCAATGCTTGAAAAGACATTAGGTCCCCTTTGCAATACTTCTTTTCCAAGCACTCTTGGCGCTTCTTCAAGGACAATATTTACAACCGGCTTTGTTCTAAGTTCGTCTGATTTTCTGTAATGTTTGTATTTTGCGAAAACCTCAGTTGTGATGATTGAATTTACAAGAATCTCTACAGCAGACGATAGCGAGGATGTGTCTATTATAACTGTTTTTGATGCGTCAAGGGCGCGGATGATGTCTTCTGTAAGTGTTTGTCCGGAATTATTGTCAAAAATTCCTGAATATGAAATTTCGTCTTCTGCAACAGATATTGAGAGCAGGCGCATGAGCTTTCTTTTTACGACATTTATGGTCTCTTTTCTGTAAAATTCGCCTTCATCTTCGGAGGTCATCAGGTTTTCAATCCACTCGAGATGGAAGTTGTTATAGAATGTGTACATGAGGTCTTTTTGCGCATCTGAGAATTCTATTGCGCCGTCAAAATGCCATGGCTTTAAAAGTGATGTATTGATTTTTAGTGTCCTTGCGCCCGGCGGCGGCTCAGGACTTAAGTATTCGAGTTTTTCTCTTGCATTCGGGTGGTCTTTCAGGCCTATTTCATTTCTTCCGAAATATTCATCATGAGGGTCAAACACAAGATTTGCGCAGTATACTTTATCCAATGCGGACCAAAGAAGCGTTTTTAATAGGTTTGACTTGCCTCTTCCTGTTGTTGCGCAAAGAAGGATGTGATGGGAGAAGACTTTTTGCCCGTCAAGGAAAACTTCAATTGGCATCAATTTTGAGCCGGAACGAACAGCACCAAGATAAAGCGGTAGTTGCGGCTTTTGGATAAATGCTAAATCTTCTTTTGTTATTTTTCTTAATGTTGAGAAGAAGTCAGGAAGTGTTTTTGGCGAGTGGATTCCTGTTTTTTTGATTGTGACAACACTTTTTGCGCGCGCAAGAATATAGTTCCTTAAATTTGGGTCAAGGAAATCCAATGATGCGCCATAGCCTTCAAGGTTCATCCCTGCTATCATTTCCAATGATTCTTTTGCGATTTGGGAGCCGTATTTAAGGTCGTAAATCTGGAAAATCGTGTATTGGTCTTTTGCATCAGATACTAAAAGCTCGCCCAATTCCATTGCACCTTTGCTTTTCTGGCGGATTAAGATGTCGCCGAAACCGCCTGCTACAATCTGGCCTATTATTTCCATAAAGTTTTTTCGGGAGGAAATGTTTTATTGGTTATGGTTTGGGCGTCACCAAAACCCCGGCATCTTCTCGCGAAACGATGGGAGTACCCGGGATCTCATGTAACTGTATTTCATGTTCTGGGAGACACTTCTTATTGATAGCATGCCGACGATTATTCCGTTGTTTTCAACAGGCAGGCGGCGTATCTTTTTTTCGGTCATGAAATTCATG
>DAOVNB010000142.1 GCA_030630425.1 archaeon
AAAGGCCCAAAGAGAACCTCAGATAGAACTGTTGATGAAAGGCGTATTGTCGGAAGATATATTATGCTGAGTGCTGCAAGCAACAAGGCATACTTTTCTCCAAGGCGTTTTGTTGAGAAAAGGTATAACGCGGGGGGAACCAGAGATAAAAGAAGTATCTGAAATATTTTGAAAATAAAAACACTTTTTCCAAAGAGCAAGAATGATGAAAAAACAAACAAGCTGTAAAATGGCGGTTGCCATATGGCGGACCGATAAAGATAATTGTTTCCCTCATGCACTCGTTCAACCAGACCCCGTCCTTCAAGAAGGTTTTCTGCGGTCGAAATAAATGATCCGCTTATGCCGTCATAATACGGCGTGCTGGAAAAATAGGCCATAAAAAGAAGATTGATGAAAAGGGCTGCTGCAAACAAGAGTTTTGAAATCGCAAGCTGTTTTCTCTTATCATTCATAATTGTCCCTTGTGTTATGCGTCTTTTTAATGCATGGGCTTTATTTTATCGCCTTTGCTGGATTTCCTGCTACAACAGAATGCGTACGGACGCTTTTTGTTACAACGCTTCCTGCACCAACTACAGAACATTCTCCAATTTCTATGCCAGGCATTATGACACACCCTGCACCCACAAAGCACCCCTTTCTCAAAATGGTGTGTTTTGTATAAGAAGGATATTCTTTTTGTAAAGGGTGTTCTTTAAACCCCGTATTCATGTGTGTTAGCAGTATTGTTCTGGAGGAGATTGTTACATGATCTTCAAGAGTTATTTTATCTGCGAGATCCAGCATGACTTCATTGCCTATAAAACAAAAATTCCCTATTTTAAGCCCACTGAAACCTTCTCTATATTCGTTCATGAAAGATAGGTCATAGATTATTGTGTTTCCCCCTATTTTTGCTCCCAAGAGCTTAAGAAGAAGTATCGTGATCGGTGGGTACGGGATTGCCTTGAACAGCAGTTTCAATGGCGAAAGTATCATAAATTTGAGTATTTTTCGAAATCCCAGTTCTCGCAAAGCCTGCATATACATTAAACTATTTCAAAATTATAAAAATGATACCCGCCTTACCATCTATTTTATAATATTGGGTACGAAGTTTTATTCGGTGTTCAAATGATTGGCTCTAACAAATGTGTTTTGGTTACCGGCGGAGCCGGGTTTATAGGATCCCATGTTGTACGGGAGATTAGGAGAAAAGACCCTCAAGTGAAAATAAGGGTTCTTGATGACTTTTCAACAGGGCGCCCGTCCACACTGGATGGCGTTGACGTGGAATTAATTGAAGGCAGCATATTGTATGATGACATAATCAACAGGGCGCTAGATGGCGTTGACGTTGTTTTTCATCTTGCTGCAAAGCCGTTTATACCGGACTGCTATGAAAGCCCGAAAGAGTTTTTTGAAGTCAATGCAAACGGCACATTAAATCTCGTTCTTTGCGCAGTAGAGAAAAAAGTCAAATTGTTCGTAAATATATCCACATCTGAGGTATATGGAACCGCAAAGTATGTCCCAATAGATGAAGAACACCCTACAAATCCACAATCAACATATGCTGCATCAAAACTTGCCGCAGAAAATGTTGCATTTACCATTCATAAGGAAAAAGGCATACCTGTTGTGATATTAAGGCCATTTAACACATACGGGCCAGAAGACTCGCACCCAAGAATAATACCTGAAATAATAAGCCAACTCTTGGCAGGAAATACACTTGCTTTGGGAAACACAAAAGCAACCCGTGATTTTAATTATGTAAAAGACATCGCAGTAGGCATAGTGTCTGCAGCAGAAACAAGAGATTCTATTGGAAAGCGAATCAATTTGGGCACTTCAGAGGAAACATCCATACAAGACCTAATAGGGCTTCTAAATGCAATTATTAAGAAAGAAAGTGTTGAGGTAAATATTGACAAAAGAAGAATCAGACCCCATGATGTAGAAAGGTTGTGCGCGAGCAACGCCCTTGCAAAAACGATCCTGAAATGGTCTCCGAAATATTCTTTAAGGGAAGGACTGATTGAAACTATTGATTGGTACAAAAAAAGCGGTGGTTGGATATGGGAGCAGAAAAAACAGACAGAAAAATAGCCCTTTTTGAGCCTTGGCTGGATGAAAAAGAGATTGATGCCGCAGCAGCGGTTATAAAGTCCGGCTGGCTGTCACACGGCAAAAAAACAGAGGATTTTGAAAAGGCGTTTGCCAAATATTCAGGAACAAGTGAAGCAGTTGCAGTAAGTTCCTGCACGTCTGCATTGCACATATCTTTGGTCTCCACCGGGATTTCTTTTGGTGATGAAGTCATAACGACGCCGTTCACGTTTGTCGCCAGTGTAAACAGCATACTTTATACCGGCGCAAAGCCTGTTTTTGCAGACATAAAAAAGGAAGATTTTCTGATTGACGTTGATAGCATAAACGAGAAAATAACTTCAAAGACCCGTGCGATAATGCCTGTGCATTATGCAGGCATGATATGCGACATGAAAGGCATCAATGACCTGGCTGAAGACCACAATCTTACTGTTATTGAGGATGCGGCTCATGCTGTTGGTGCAGAAGTCAACGGCAAAAAAGCAGGATCATTCGGGGATTATGGGTGCTTTAGCTTTTACCCAAATAAAAATATGACTACTGCAGAAGGCGGCATGATAATCCTTGATGATTCAGGCAAGGCAACAACCTTAAGGCAGCTTCGCGCCCATGGAATGACATCATCCGCCTACAAACGGGATAAAACATACAGTTGGGATTATGATGTAATCCGACTGGGATACAATTATAGGATGAACGAGATTGAGGCTGCAATCGGCATTGAGCAGCTTAAAAAGATAGATGAGATTACTGAGAAGAGGCGGTCTGTTGCACGGCAGTATGACAATAAATTTGGCAGCATGAAAGAGATCCGGCCCCAGCGCATACCGCCCGATGTGCAAAGCTCATACCACTTTTATCCTATTGTTGTGGATGGTTTTTCCAGAGACACTCTTCTTGATTTTTTAAGAAGCAAGGGCATCATGGCGTCTGTGCATTACCGCCCTGTTTATTTATTTGAGTCGCACCGAAAACTATTGAAGCTTGATTCAGGGCATTGCCCAGTGACTGAAGATGTTTTTAGCAAAATAATTTCTTTGCCGTCGCATCCGTTTATAACTGAAAGCAATGTTGATTTTATAACAGCCTCTATTTCCGAGGGGCTGGAG
>DAOVNB010000084.1 GCA_030630425.1 archaeon
CAATTCCAACAGAAGGACCAAGTTTTTGAATGAGTTCTATTGCACATCCTTTTTCTGGAAACACATCTCCATCAGTCATTATAATTATATCTCCTTTGGCATGTTTGAGTATTTTGTTTATGGCGGATGGTTTTCCTTTCCTTTCCTTTTCTGTAATCAGCCGTATTTTTTTGTTTTTAATACGGGTAATTATTTTTTCAGTGTTGTCTGTGCAGCCCGAAGACACAATTAAAATTTCATCTACTGGCTCTTTAAGCCAGAGATCTATTACTTGTTTTATGTTTTTCTCTTCATTGTATGCGGCAATTCCGACAGTTATCATAAAAGCGACCTTTTTAATTAAACTAACTTTGTTAGACGAATTTTTTTATTGTTCGTTTGAATAAGTATTTGAGATTCTTTAATTTTATTTGTCTTAAGTAATGCAAAAAAAGCTTAATTTTTATTGATTTTTTATTTATGCCTGCTATTTTTACATATTTTGCGGATATTTCTTCAGATTCTTTTTTTTGTACTGTCGCTGTTTTTTTGTTGCCCCAAGTAATTGAATTATCGTGCAATGTGAATTTGGTGAATGGTTTGTTTATTTGTTTTAGTTTGCAATTTAATCCAACACGGATGAAATAATCGTAGTCTGAGGCATAATTATATTTGGTGTTAAAAAAACCAACTTTTTTAATCACGCTTTTTTTTAAAAAAGCAGCAGGCTGATAAATGTTTGCGGATGCCTTTGCTAGAATTAAAAAATCAACATCGAATTTCGGGAGATATAATTTCCTTTCAAAGTTTCCTTTTTCATTCACATATTCAAGAGAGCCGTAAACAACTTCTGTTTCGGGCTGTTTTTTAAATTCATCAACAACCATTAAAAAAATATCGGGAATGTACTGGTCATCTGTGTTTAGGCACGCCCACACATCGCCGGTCACCAATTTCATGCCTTTGTTTATGGCATCATACATATTCTTGTCTTTGCCTCGGATGAGTTTTATGTTTGCCTTGTATTTTTTTTTGAATTCGTTTATTATTTTTATTGTGTTGTCTTTACTGGTTCCATCGACTATTATGTGTTCTATAGTAAATCTTCCTTTTTGTTTTAGATGGATGCTTTGAAGGTTTTTTTTAATGAATTTTTCGGAATTTAAAGAAGGAGTTATGATTGATATTTTTATTTCAATCCCCAACCCACCATTTTAAAGGGAATTTCTTCTTTAGTATTTCATCGCCGTCGCCGATAGGTGTTAGGCCATTTTTACGCATATCCGCATCAACCATGATTTTGGCTAAATCATCAATGTTTATTTTTGGGTTCCATTTAATTTGCTTTTTTGCTTTAGTTATGTCTGCACACAAGATATCAACTTCTGTTGGCCTGAAATATTTTTTATCAATTTTTACATATTTTTCAGAATCTAATCCTGCATAGGAAAATGCCTTTTTAACAAATTCTCTAATTGTATGTGTTTCTCCAGTTCCAATTACGAAATCATCCGGATTTTTTAATTGCAGTATTTCCCACATTGATTCTACATATTCCGGCGCAAAACCCCAATCTCGTTTTGCATCTAAGTTCCCCAGATAAAGGGAATCCTGTTTTTTAGCCAAAATTGCTGCAATTGCTCTTGTTATTTTTCTTGTGACAAATGTCTCTCCGCGTCTTGGAGATTCGTGATTGAAGAGGATTCCGTTGCATGCAAATAAATTGTAGGCTTCCCTATAATTTTTGGCAATCCAATATGCATATAGCTTTGCAGCGCCGTAAGGGCTTCTTGGGTAAAACGGCGTTGTTTCGCTTTGGGGGGTTTCTACAGCTTTCCCGTAGAGCTCTGAAGTTGATGCCTGATAAAATCTTGTTTTTATCTCTGTTTCTTTTATAGCATCTAAAATTCTTAAGACGCCGACCCCGTCGGTCTCTGCGGTGTATTCGGGAACCTCGAAAGATACCTGCACATGGCTTTGAGCCGCAAGATTGTATATTTCGTCAGGCTTTACTTTTTCCAAGATTCTGTTTAGGTTTGATGAGTCGTTCATATCTCCATAATGTAAGAATAATTTAACTCCCCGTTTATGCGGGTCTTTGTATATGTGGTCGATTCTTGAAGTGTTAAATGTGCTTCCACGGCGTATGATTCCATGGACTTCGTATCCTTTTGACAGCAGAAATTCTGCTAAATACGAGCCGTCCTGCCCGGTTATTCCGGTTATTAATGCAATCTTTGTCATTTAATCACTTGTAATTTCCCAGCCATATCTAAATTCATCTATTTTTATGAAAGAGCGATTTAATTTTTGGGACTTTTCATACAGTTTTTGATCAATCATTTTGAACAATTCTGTTAGGGGGTATTGGTTCATAACTGCGAAAGGATCCACAGCAATCATTGTGAACTTTTTTGAACTTTCATATATTGTTTTTTGTTCTTGTGGAATTAATTTATATCTATTGCTTATTTCAATGTCATTGGCACCAAGTCTTGAAAAATATTTGGTGTTTTTTCCCATCATTGTTATGATATGCCCGCCAGTTTCGTTTCCGGTATATGTATGTACTTTTATGTCCGACCTATTTTTTATTAAATCCATATGCAATTTTATTTCAACAGCTATTCCATGTGTACCTTTTCCAGTATACATATGGTCCTGTATTAGATTTACATATATTTTTCCATTCGTTGGTGTGTTTTCTGATATATAATCAACCAGTTTTCCATTTTCCTGATTCCATGTAGAGTATACCTGCATTCGTGTTGCGTAAACAGGAAGTGTTATTAGTAAATTGATGATTATTGCAAATGCTGCGATTTTTATCAACATTGATTTTTTGTTTTTGATTGAGTGGTTCAAAAACAGTGCAACAAAAATTGAGGTTCCAATCATTGCCGGCAGGAAATACCGGTCCATAAGGATTGCCCAAGGAATCATTACGGCTGTTAAGAAACCAGAAAACAACATAAAGAAAACAAGCATTTGTTCGTCTCTTTTTAGTGTTGTGTTTTTAAAACCTGTTTCTTTTATTTTTTTTAAGATTATGAATGCAAGTATTGCTGTTAGAATTAAAAAAGCGATATTGTCTGCAATAAGGATTGTCAGCCATTTTCCAAAACCTACAAATAATGCTTTTGGCGATGCTATTTGGTACATGCTAGAGTATCCGCCTTCAGATATTGATGCAATACTTGATACGGCCTTTAGTATTTGGTGCAGCGAGATTGCTGCAATGTTGGCTGCGAAAAAAAGAGTGGTGGCCTTGCTTCTTTGTGTTTTGTGGCTTTTTTCGTTCCACCACACAAATATCATCCAAAAGAATGAAAACGGAAGAAGAGCATAAGATGTTTCTTTTGTGAAATACAAAAGAAAAAGAGGTATTATTGAGAGAGCAAACAGTTTGCGTGGGATTTTAGCGTGCTTGTTTTTTTCAAGGAATTTATCTGTTTTTAGATAGAAATACAGCATAAATACAAGATACAAAGCCTGTTGTGTTTCAGGCTTTCCTAAGGTGTAATAGCTTTCTACAATCGGTAAAGACAGAAGATATAAGATGCTTGCCAGAAGAGATATTTTGTGTTTTTTGGTCAAGAGGTGTGTTATTTTATAGATCATGAACAAAACAATGCCCAGACACAAGGCATGAATTAAGTAATACCCTAAGGGGTTTAGGCCGAAGAAAAAGTATTCAAGTATTAAATATGTCCAGTATGTGGGTACATATCGCCCACTTGAGCTACCAATTAAAGTATTGTAATCGTAGTCGTGATTTAAAAGAAAATTTTTTGAAACCTCAATACTTACTCCATCGTCTAACAAACCAAAATATACGGGGGTTATGTTTGGCAAGAATAATATTGTTGCGATAAAAACAAAGCAGAAAAATAGGTATGTGTCGTTTTTTTTATTTTTGAACATGTGTATTCCTTCCTTTTTGTTATGTATGATTATTTTGGCAAGGCGTACCAACTGATTGTTTTTAATCAAATCCTATTTTTTTATTAATAATAAACCTGGGGCGCCTTTTTACTTCGTAAAATATTTTGCTTACATATTCCCCTAAGATGCCTATTGAAATTAGCTGAACCCCTCCAAGAAACAAGACAGACATGATGACGGAGGTCCATCCGGTGAGTGCCTGTTCTGTAAATAATCTTATGTAGATTGTATATAGAAAGTATAGAAAACTGAATGCTGAAACAACAAGGCCTAACAGCGTTGCCATTTGAAGAGGCGCTGTGGAGAAGGATGTAATTCCATCAAATGCAAGAGACACCATTTTTCTAAGAGAATATTTTGTTTTGCCTGCGTGTCGCTTGTTCGGCGTGTATTTGATGTATGTGCTTGAAAAACCCACCCAATTTATTATACCCCTTACGAATAGATTTGTTTCCTCAATGTTTTTGAAAGCATCCACAATTTTTCTATCCAGAAGACGAAAATCCGCCGCACCAACAGGCATTTTTGTTTTTGAAATAAGATTCATTGTTTTGTAAA
>DAOVNB010000088.1 GCA_030630425.1 archaeon
AACTATTTTGCTTAGGTTCCAAAGGTCTTCCGGAGTCTCAACCTTTATTTTTGTTGTCCTTTTGAAGTCTTTTTTAAGTATTTTCATTTTTAAGCACAAGGAAATTATATATATCATAAACTTAATAATACTAACTGGGCGTTGGTTGCCGTGATTTGCTAAGGGATATCCATGGATGATTTCATAAAAGTTTTTGCCGGAGGGATTTTTATCTTTGCATTAGCCATAGCTTTTCTTGGAAGCGGCCCCATTGGCGATTATCCTGATGGGGATGATTTTAAAAAAGAGCACATTGTTTTTGAGGGCCGCATAGGTGCAATAGGGCATGTAACCGAAAATTTAAGAAATATTCCTTTAGGTGATTTTGAGGTCGGATATACTGTAGGTGACAACACCATAAAACAGGAAGACTCAATCACAATTGAGAACGGCTGGTTTGCGGCAAACTCAGAAGAGATAACATTTGAGGCAAAAGAAGCCCAGAAAGCAGTGCTTTTCTTTGATGTGGCAGACACAAACAACTACGGTCAGCTTGTTTTGTATTTCAACAACAAAATGCATGTTGTGAACACAACAGAAAAAACCGCGCACCGGTTTGAATTTGAAGACATGAATACTGAAAACACACTGACAATTACAGCGACTTCTTCAGGCCCGAAATTCTGGGCGCCAACAACATATATTTTAGAGAATGTAAAGCTTGTTGTTGAAGAATACGGGGTTCAGCAAAGAATCGTGCCATTTGATGTCTATAATTATGAGGCTTCCGGCTGGAGCCGGGGGAAAATAAGTTTTTTCGTGGAGGAGGCAATAAAAAACAACCCATTATTTGTTGAGATAAATAATTACAAAGTATATGAAGAAAAGCCATTAGGTAGCGAAACAGTATACGAGAAATCATTTACTGTTTTAGACACAAAACTTAAGGCAGGGGAAAACATAATATCCTTCTCATCAGGAAAAGATTCCACATATTCTATAAAAAACGCAGAAATAACCCTTTTCTTTTACAGTTCAGGAGAGGCCGTATCGAAAACAAGGTCTTTTGATCTTGATAGGTATTTCGTATATTTGTTTGAGCAGTCGTCAAATGTGACCGGGCGCATAAACATAACAGTAGTTGAGGCGCCGGTTGACAACGGCCTTACAATAAAACTTAACGAAAAGACATACCACATAGATACTGTTGGGGTGAATGAAACACTATCCCTGCCGTTTTTCGAAGATGATGTCCATGAAGGCAAAAACACACTCTCGTTCTCAACATGGGGTACATACAAGCTTGGCGATGTGACTGTTGAGATTGTGGATGCACGAAAGAAGTAGTTTTTCTTTTCCACGATCCAAAACCCAACCTCACAAACAAAAAACATTATTAACTGGTATGTTCTAAATATTTGTAATTGAAAGATTGGTGTTTTCATGGTTGACGCAGTAGAGTGTAAGAATTGTAAAGCTGTTTTTGAGGCAGTTTACGAACATGCAATAAAAGATGAAAACAACAAACCAATTCCTAATTTCTGGGGTTGTCCTTATTGCCGAACACGGTTTGATGAACAGCCACATACGCTTTGGACTAGGGACGGTTTGCATGGTCCAACAAAAGACTTTGAGGTTAATACAAGCACAGCAACTAAAAATAGAATGGGGGCAGACACACAAGTATTTGTTCCGCGCCCAGAAACAGATAATATCTGGACAAGGCTAGGAAGGGCTGCTAAGTGGCGCACAAGTCAGAAAAGCGCAAAGGAAAAATTACAAAGATGGGATAGAAACCGCCCTTACGACCGCATGGCGGATTCATACGAGATACAGCAGCGAAGACAAGAGAGAATAGCCGATGAGTTTGGTAGTGATTTAATGGGCATGGCTCCCGAATCAGAACCCATAAATATAACAATTAAAGATATTCATCGACAGATAAAGGCATTTGATTCTGCAGTGTCAGAACTTAAAAAATTGAATAAAGAATTAGCAGAACATTATCTTCGTGAGTTCACTGGTGCTAGAAAAACATCAGGACTTCGTTCATCTGAAATACAGTTTATACGTATGAATCCATTAGATAAAAGCGAAGTGGATGACAGGCAATATTTATTTTTCGAAAAACTAAATCGTCTTACAAAAAGCGTAAATTACGAAACAAGACGGCTCTTAGAAGCAGCAGCCCAAAATAGAGGGATTAATAGTGGACGTGATCCGAACAAGGAATCAAGTTGGAATTTCAAGGAAAACGGGAAACAAGGACTTAAAGATTCAATAGATATGATGGGCACAGTAGATTTGCCTGGTGACCCAGAAAAAGCAGAGGAGATTGAAGAAGAAATAGAAGAAATCGAAAAAGAAGAACAAGAAACACCTATAAAAACAGCGGCATATGCTTGTGTTGGTGCATGTGGCATGATTCCGCTTTATTTTTATACTGCAAGTAATAATTTCGGTGTCCCAAAAGAATATTTTGTTGTGGTGGCGGCATTTATCGGGATAATTGGCGTGTGGAATGCTTCTCAAGAATGGCGCAATAAAAAACATACGGGCGAAAAAGAACATGGCGGTTCTGGTGGATTTTTTTCAAAATTCAAGAAAAGCAAAGAACCACAAGAAGCTGGCGAAGAAGATAGCGAGGAAGAAAAAAGCTAGGAATAGGGTTTTATGATTGTTCATTACGCATTAATCGCCGCAGGATTAGGGACTTTATTCTGGTTTATTTTTAAAATGCTGGGTATGGAATCCATTTATGGTTTTCTTGTTGGCGCAATTATAGCGTTTATCGTGGGTTCTTATTTTGTAGTAAAACATCGGGTGGCCATAGCAAAGCATATTCATGGCAAACTCATTGAGATAAAAGATTATATAACCAAACACAAGGTAGAGACAATAATCGCTTCAGCTTTAATTATGGGCACCATGTTAATGTTGTTTCTAATGGGATTTATAAAAACCATCCAGTATGAGCTTCCGTTTCTTCTGGTTTTCATACTGTCATATTTTATAATTCTTGCCTACAAGACAAAACAATATAGTGACGCTGCGGTTTTGTATGTAATTCTTGTTATTGTTTTAATACTCGCACCCATATTCTACAACTGGACACCAATCATTGGCCAGAAAGCCCAAAATGTAAACACCCAGCTTGGCATGGGTGAAAAGACCGAAGGCACATTTTCAGCCATAAGCGACGGTATTGCAAATATATGGCTAATGCTTACAGATCCGACAAAATGGGCAGAACAAAGAGACGTGGACAAAGGAAAACAGGAAGGCGGGGACCTCGCGCTTGAAATAACTAGTGTTAAGGCCATGCCGCAGACGGTCATGCCTGAAGACGAGTACACGATGATGTTTGAGCTTAAGAACCTTGGTAAAAACGATGCTACAACCGTGTATGTTGGAGCAAGGGTTGATGCACGCGCGCTGAAGTATGGAAGTTATATAATAAACAACAACATAGATAAAGAAGAAAATAACAAAGTTGCATGGTTGTATCTGCCTATTGATGATGTTCATCCACAGGAGCAGAGGTTTGAGAGCTTCGATATTGTGGCTCCCAAGTGCTCAGGAACATTTACAACAAGAGCATATGTTGAATATACCTACAATGCAATTGCAACAACAAATCTGGAAGTTATAAACCGGGGATATTATACGGAGTTATTACAGCATGACAAGCTAAAGTTTAAGGATCAGATTTCAACATCATCTGCAGGCCCATTCAAGCTTACAATAAGAACCCAATATCCCCAGCCAATACCGGTAACAAAGACCGGTGGTGAGGTTAATCCATTCAAAATATACTTTACAGCAATAAACGAGCGTAAAGGCGAGGCATACATAAATAACATAACCGTTGAGTTGCCGAAAGAGTTGAGTATAACCAATGAGGACGACATTAAAGTCTGTGAACTATTGCCTGACAATTCCGAGGAAAACACATACTATATTAACCCGGCACTGAAAAAAAACATGTGTATAAATTCAAATGATATGACAACATTCAAATGTGAATTCGTATATGATGGAGAACCTTTTGAAAAAGAGAAAACACTTTTCTTGAAAACAAGAATAAATTACACATTCACCTATGATAAAACAACTACAACAAGTGTGAAAAGCAATGTCGCAGGATACAAGGCATGCAGCGATGAAGAAGAAAACCTGGTGTGGGGCAGTAAGGACAAATTAAGCGATGATGCTGTAGAAACACTGGCAGGTGTTTTGGGGAAAAAACAAAATGCTGTTTTAGAGAATACAGATAATTGTGAACAGATTTCGTGGGGTGACTTGGACGATAGCTACGAAATAAAAGATCATGAGATGTATTGTGTAACTACAAGAGATAAGGCAGAAACCGTTGTGCGCGAAATGGCAAAGGC
>DAOVNB010000135.1 GCA_030630425.1 archaeon
ACATTTGTAATTACGGTTTTTTCAATACCACCTAAAAGAAGATCATCTAATGGCTTGCAGCCAGTCTTAAATTTTTCAGTATTTTGTTCTTGCGCAATCGCAAATTTGGCGTCTGACATGATTATCTGTTTGTGATGCAGATTTAAATTTTAATGTTTTTGTTTGTAGTGGGGTAACTTACTATATATTGGATCTGTTTTGTAGGTAAAAATTGTTTATCCTCCTAATTCTTCTGGCACACACCACCCAAAAAACTTATATATGTATTTGCGACCAATAGACATAATCTGCATTTTTATTTAGTTACATTGGGTGCGGGCTATAAAAATATTAAAAACAAATAATACTTGGTGATTTTTTGAAAAAAGAAGTACATCTTAAAGTTGGCGAAATTCCAAGCAACGCGCAGTCAGATATCGGCATAGGCATTATCCGAATGGATACAACAATAATGTCTGAAATTGGTGTCCGTGAAGGAGATGTTGTTGAAATTGAAGGAAAAAGAAAAACAGGTGCTGTTGCAATACGGCCATACCCGTCAGATGCGGGCATCCGCGACATTATCCGTATGGACGGTATATTGCGGGGAAATGCCAAAACATCAATTGGTGAAAAAATCACTGTAAGAAAAGCAGAATTGAAAGAAGCAAAAAAAATAACAATTGCGCCTGCACAAAGGGATGTTATAATGCAGGTCCCGGGAGATAGAGTAAAAAGAACACTTCTTGGACGCGTTGCAAAAACAGGCGACATTATAAGCCACGCGCCCCAAAGGCGTTCAAGAAATATGAGTTTTTTTGACATGAATATTGAAGATATGTTCTCATTTGGTTTTGGTGAAATGCGGTTTATGGTTGCCGATACAAACCCAAAAGGCATTGTAAAAATAACCGAGATGACTGAAGTTGAAGTTTTGTCCCGTGCTGTTAAGGTAAAAGAGGAAGAGGAAAAAGCGCAGCAGCTTCCGGGAATAACTTACGAGGATATTGGAGGGCTTAAAGAAGAAGTCAAAAAAGTGCGCGAAATGATTGAGCTTCCCTTAAAACACCCGGAGCTTTTTGAAAAATTAGGTATTGAGCCACCGAAAGGTGTCCTTTTATACGGGCCTCCAGGAACAGGCAAAACACTTCTTGCTAAAGCTGTTGCAAATGAGTCAAGAGCCTACTTCATAGCACTTAACGGTCCTGAAATAACATCCAAATGGTATGGTGAATCTGAGAAAAAAATAAGGGATATCTTCAAGGAGGCACAGGAAAACGCGCCGTCGATAATTTTTATTGATGAGATTGATGCAATCGCACCCCAAAGAGAATCTGTACAGGGCGAAGTTGAAAGGCGAATGGTAGCGCAACTTTTGGCATCTATGGACGGGCTTCAAAGTAGGGGCCAGATAATTGTAATTGCCGCGACAAACAGGGAAAACGCAATAGACCCGGCATTGCGGCGCGGTGGGCGGTTTGACCGCGAAATTGAACTCGGTGTTCCTGACAGTGCGGGCAGAAACGAAATACTTCAGATACATACAAGAAATATGCCTTTAAAACCAGGATACAATGCAGAATGGTTTAAGGCATATCTTAAAAATAAGGGCGGTATTGATGAAAAAATAACAGAAATCCTACCGCTAAACAAGCTAAAGCTAATATATTCCTCCTTTTTCAAAACGCATGAAAAACAATTTATGGAAAAGCCGCTTAAACTCTTAAAAAAACAAATAGAGCATCTTGTGCGGGATGAAGAGATCAAAAAAGTTGTTGATTCAATTGCCACGCTAAAGGATCTTGAAAAATTTGTTTTCAATTACTTGAAAAAAGAAGACATTATTTACAAAACAATTACAGAAAAAATAAATGAACTCGATATTCTTAAAATAAATGGTGAAAAAATAACAATTTGTGAAGATAAAAAAGCGATAATTGCGTTTATAGAATCAACAGATGTAGAATCAAAAGAAAAAAAAGACATCTTAAATATTCTGGCTGCTTCAAAAACAGGAGAAATAGCAAAAAGAATATTCTTCGGCCTTTCGGCTGAAGAGCAAATGGAAGTCAATGACGAGTTCAAAAGGCAGATGATAAAATCCATCGCAGATATAACGCACGGTTATGTTGGTGCAGATCTTGCAATACTTACCAAAGAAGCGGCAATGTCTGTATTAAGAAGAATTTTGCCGGATATAAACCTTAAAGAAAAAGAGATATCCCCAAGTGTCTACAGAAAACTTTATGTTTTAGAGGAGGATTTCAAAAACGGACTTATGCAGGTTGACCCGTCTGCAATGCGAGAGGTATTGATAGATATCCCAAATGTGAATTGGAGTGATGTTGGCGGGCTTGACGAGGCTAAACAATATTTAAAGGAAATGGTTGAATGGCCTCTTAATCGGCCGGAAGCATTCACAAACATGGGTATAAAGCCGCCAAAAGGCATACTTCTATATGGTGTTCCGGGAACAGGCAAAACACTTCTTGCTAAAGCTGTTGCCAAAGAATCTGAAGCAAATTTCATATCAATCAAGGGACCGGAGCTTTTAAGCAAATGGGTTGGAGAATCCGAGAAGCATATCCGTGAGATGTTCAAAAAGGCAAAACAAGTAGCGCCCTGCATTATATTTTTCGATGAAGTTGACTCAATTGCGCCAAAACGGGGAAGGTCCGTAACAGATGTTACTGACCGCGTCTTAACGCAGCTATTGACTGAAATGGACGGGCTTGAAGGATTAGAGGGTGTTGTTATCATCGGTGCCACAAACAGGCCAGATATCATAGATCCTGCACTTATGCGGCCGGGAAGATTCGATAGGCATGTCTATGTTCCTGTACCTGATAAAGACACAAGGAAAAAGATTTTTGATATACATACCAAAAACATGCCGCTTGCAAAGGATGTAAACCTTTCCGGACTTGTTTCAAAAACAGAAAATTATGTTGGTGCGGACATAGAAGCGTTGTGCCGTGAAGCCGCAATAAATGCGCTTCGTGAAGATATGAATGCAAAGGAAGTAACACTAAAGGATTTTGATGTCGCATTTGAAAAAGTGAATGCCTCCGGCGATAAAAAAGCGCAGGATGTTTTCAAAAAAAGAATTGAAGAAACAAAGATACAGCCACCTAAACAGGAATTCGGTTATGTTGGATAATCGGTTTCTTTCTTTTTCTTATCGGCACGCAACTTCCGCTACATTTAAAAGTTGTTGTGCTAAAAACAGTTTATGGTAACAGAAGACGAATTGATAAAAACAATAACAGAAGAAGCGTCGGTAACACGCGAAGAAGTTCTTGAAAAAATAGAAGAAAAAGA
>DAOVNB010000113.1 GCA_030630425.1 archaeon
CATTGAAAAATATATGGAGTGATTTTTATTAGCTTCAATGAAAACACACCCAAAACAAGAACAGCACTTCTCGAATTAAGGAATAAAAGAAAAATCGCTTCGTTTGGTCTTGAAATATTAAAAGACAAAGAAGATGCATTATTATCAGAATTTCTTGAAGTCATAAAACAAGCAAAAAACGCGCGTACGCATCTTTCCAATAACCTCTCTTTAGGTAATGATGCGCTTCTTCGCGCAGAAAATTGGTTAGGTCCAAACAATACAGAAAGCATTGCTACATCAACAACACCCCAAAAAAACATATTTGTCGATGAAAAAAACATAATGGGAACAACCGTGCCAAAAATAAGCGCGAAAAACCTGAAAAGAGACTTGTTCTCGCGGGGATACAACCTTCACGACACAACAGAATCAATTGACATTGCTGCTGATTTTTTTGAAACTTCTCTTGACTGCGCCCTTCGTGTAGGTGAGGAGGAAACAAGCGCGCAAATACTTGCAGAACAAATCACAAACACCCGAACAAAAACAAACGCTCTTGAAAAAATAATAATCCCCGAAATATTCAATAATGAAAAAAAAATAAGAGCTAATTTAAATGAAACAGAGCGGCAGGAAACCGCCAAAATAAAAAGAATAAAAAGAATACTTAAAAAAAATTAATTATTTGATAAAAGAAGTATTGCCTCTGCAAGATCGCCTTTGGTCTTCTCAAGCGTGTCTGTCGCCTCTTTTTCAGTTGAGCCTGTCTGCTCTACAACCATTGCAACATCATCTTTTGAAAAAGGCCCGCTTGTTTTTTCTTCCACAACACCGGATATCTGAAAAGAATCCTGACCCATCATATTTATTTTTTGCACTGCAGGGCTTGTAATTACAATATCCTTATCTTGACATCGAATAATCACTTCACGAGCGTCTATTTCTTCTGTTTTCATGCCCATCTGGCGCATCATCTTTTCCATCTGTTTTGGGTTCATCTTTCCAAGCATATAATCACCATAAATTATTGTATAAACTAATATCGAAGGAAAATAATAAATAGGAATAACTCACCCATAAAATACATGTTTTTTGAAATCATTTTATTTATTCTGGCAGGCGTTATTGTGGGAACCTTCACGGGCCTTATCCCTGGCATTCATGTGAACATGATTGCGGCGTTTGTTATTGGTTTTTCATTAAACGAATATCCTCTTTTTCTTGGAGCGTTCCTTATTTCACTTGGCGTAACTCATAGTTTTGTTGATTTTATCCCAAGCATATATTTAGGAGCACCTGACCCTTCAACAGCATTGGCGGTTCTTCCGGGTCACAAATACCTTCTTCGCGGTCATGCACATATGGCAATTTTTTTAAGTGTTGTGGGCGGCGTTGTTGCGATATTTCTGCTTCTTTTGTTTTTGCCGATAATATTTGCTTTTTTACCCCAAACATATGCCGCCCTTAAAGGAGCCATACCTTTATTGCTTTTTTGTATAATGACATATATGATATTGATTGAAAAAAACAAAAAAGCCGCGTTTTTGGTGTTCGTGCTTTCAGGAATTCTCGGAATACTATCATTCAAAACATACTTGAACGAAACACAGATATTCACAGCACTTCTTTCAGGGCTTTTTGGATTAAGTACAATTGCTGCAACCGCGGCGCATAACACCAAAGCGCCAAAACAGTCACTTGCTGCAACAACACCAACAAAAGATGCAGTTGTTGGTGGTTTCCTTGGGTTTCTTGCAGGCCTTGCGGCGGGCATACTCCCGGCAATTGGAAGTTCGCAATCCGCAATCCTTATGAATAATCTTGCAGGCAAGAAAGGCGCAAGAAAATATATTATATCTCTAGGTGCAATAAACACAATAAATATACTGCTTTCTGTTCTTGCAATTTATTTGATTGGCCGCTCAAGAAGTGGGATAGCTGTAGCTGTTGAAGGTTTGTTTGAAATTGTCACCACAAGGGATGTGTTGTTTTTTGTGGGTGTTGGTATTTTATCAACTGCCTTTGCTGCAACAACCACAATACACATTTCAAAAAAAATATCAAAAAACATGATTCACATAAATTACAAAAAATTAAATTGTGGTGTTTTTGTGTTTCTTTTGGTATCTATTTTAGTTATCTCGGGCAGTCTTGGAATTTTGGTTGCACTCACAGGTATGTTTTTAGGAATTTACGCACAAATTGTTCGCGTGAAAAAAAGTCTCCTTTTAGGTGCGCTTGTTGTTCCTGTTTTTTTGGTATTTATTGGCTTATAAGCAGAAAATTACAAAATTAAAAATAAAAACACACATGCCTTTTTGTTAACTTCATACACCCCCTTATTTCCTGTGGAACTTCTACAACGCATATATAAGTATTTGCATTTTTGTTCACATCATAACACCATTATATTCACACACCCCCTTATTTCCTGTGGAACTTATAAACAACCGGAAAATAAAAAACAACAACAATCAAACGAATTTAGTTTTTTTGTGAACAACACAAAGGCATGTGAAACAAAAAGATATAAAAAATTACTTAAAATTCGAAAGATTCATCTGTCTTGCTTTTTTCCCAAAGAGGGCATCAACTGCCTGCTCAAGAAGGCTAAATTGTTGTATGGTGTAAGAAGAAATTGTATAATTCTCCATTACTTGTTTTGTGGGCTCAAGGTATTTCCTGATTGATCCTTCAGATACAGTCAATACAAGTTTACCCTGACATTTCGTACAGATGCCTTTAAGAGGCACTCTGCGATATTTTTCATTACAGGCAATACATCTGAGTTTTTGTTTGGAAAAGGTTCTTAAATTGCCTTTAATGTCTTTTAAAAAGTGCTTGTTCAAAACCGCTTCAGCCACTTTGTTGGCATTGCATGCGCGTATTTTGTCGGCAATAGCTAATTGCGCTGTAATTTTTTCAGTCATTATTGTAAGTTCTACATATTTGGTTTTCTTTGGTCCTTCGTTTATATCATTGGTTTCGTGAGTATACCCGCAATGAAATGCTTCTGGTTTTCCAATTCTATTTTCGAAGAGCTCTATTTTTGCATCAAGCTCCCAGGGGTATTTGTATTCTTGTGTCTCTTCATAAAAGCCCAGAGGATATTTCGAAACAACATCCACATTCCACGACTCATCATCAACTTCCTCAGGGTTCATCTGTGTTGTAAGAACAAGCGGCGCGTCCATTGTTCTGCCGCCCCGTGTGTCTGGCAAAAATTTTCTTGAAAAATTTAGAAGTGCATCCATCAAAAGCATAAAAGAATCTTCATCGCCGTCACAGTTCCTTCTTTTGCCTGCATGCCAATATGGGTGCGCAAAACACACCTTTGCCGGTGTGAATCCGATTATCCTCCCGACAATTCCCGCAGATGTGTGCGGAGCAAGGCCAATCACAAGCTGTCCTATAAGATCCTCGCGTGTTTTTATATTATAAAATGGTTCAAGCCCATAATGTTTTTTAAGAAGGTCATCCACAAAAAGAGACACCCTTATTAAATAATCAACTCCTGAAAAATCAGAATTGTCAGAGATAAATATGTCTTGTGTCTTAAGTTCAAGCATCTGGTTTTCTGATACAAGTTCTTTTCCGTCCGCATCATAAAGATAACCCAGTGTTTTAAGTTTTTCAATTGAAACACCCGCCTCTTTTGGTTTAAAATGTGTTAAAGGAACGTCAGACGCATCGTATCGTGTTGTTCCGTCTTTATTCACATAAAGGTCATATTTTGTCCGAAGTATTCCTTTTTCAATCATTTCTGCGTTTTTAGTGCCGCCGGAAACCCC
>DAOVNB010000069.1 GCA_030630425.1 archaeon
CTTAGTTTCTTTATCTGAAGCTTTAAGTATGCCTTGTCTTTTATCCTGCCTGCGGTTGCCCATGAATAAAGCTGCCTGTATTCGCGGACAGTTATCTTTTCTGCGTCTCTTAAGGTTTTAAGTTCCTTTCTTATGGCTCTTATGGCTTTCATCCATTTTTCCTTTTCAGGAGTTCTTGTGTTTTTTGTGCCTTTTCTTGAGCCCTGGCCTTTTTGCCGGCCTTTTTTCTTCTGTACTTTTTTTATTTTTGCTCTTGAATTGCTTGTGCCTTTTATCGGAAGCGCGCAGATTGAGCCGTTGTTTACAAGGTTCCGGACATCCTGCTTGGTTATTGCCTCATTAACTTTTGCAATCTCTTCGGGATTAATCCAGACTCTTGTTGTTCCTGTTTTCATGATTTCTGCGGCCATTCTTCGCTGGCTTCTAAGATCCATTTTTTAACACCTAATTATTATCCAGTGAAATTTCTTCGTTTGTTGCTGATATTATCACATCTTCCGTAAATGTTGTCTTACAGCCGGGGCACTCAAAAAAATTGATGCTGTGCATCTTTTTTGTGTTCCCAAGCATGCCGCATTTAGGGCAGTGCAGTTTGGACAGCCGAAGAAATGTAATTTCATCCATTTTATCACTTTGATACCTTTTTTGTCGCCTCTTTTTTTACGGTTGGTTTTATGGGTATCGTCTTTTTTTCCGCAGGCTTTTTAATTGTCTCTTTTTCTTTTACGGCCTCATAGGCCTTTTTTGTATCCTCGCTTTTTTCAGGAGTCTTTTTTGGCTTTTCTTCTTTCTCCTTCTTTTTCTTTTTTTTGTAAAGCGGGTTTAAAATCTTTATTTTAAGTTTTTTTGCTTCAGCAACAAGTAATATCTTCTTTTTTGTACCGACCGTTGCAGCGATTCTTGCAGCATCGGTTTTTGGGTCAAGTTTTATTAGCTGTGTGTTGTTTTCAACAACAACATCATTAAGGCCGCATGCGTGAAGCCCGCGAACAGCGTTTGGAACCGAATATCCTTTGCTTACAACCCCTTCGCCATTGACCCGCCTTCGAAGCTTGTTGTCTCTTCCTTTTGGTTTTCTCCAGGCGTCTTTTGTTTTTCTTGTGTTTTTGGAGCTTCCCTCACTTCTGGCAAATGAAGGCCTTCTTTTTTTCATACCTGCGCGGAGTTTAAGCATATCTGTCATAATAATCATCCTTTGTGTGTTATATAAATTCCGTCATGGAATATTCTGATGTCTTTATTTTTCTTTTTGCACGCCTGTTCAATATTTGCAGCGGTCTGTCCGACGGCTTCTTTATCGCATCCGGTAATCTCTATATCTTCCTTTTTGATTTCGACCTGTGCTTCACCGACAATATTTGCGTATCGTTTTCCTTTCCCACCGACAAAATTGTTTATGACAACTTTGTTGTCCTCAACTTTTGCAGTCATAGGAAAATGAACATACACTATTTTCATTTTATATGTGTATCCGTCAGATACGCCCTTAAACATATTGTTTACATGCACTTTCCATGTTCCGACAACAGCGCGGTCTTTTTTTCTTTCGGACTCTGTTTTTACAACAATGCCGTCTTTCAATTCCATTGAAACATGCGGGTGGGTAAATTTTCTTTCCGTTTCTCCCTTATCCCCTTTGACTGAAAGCACATTTTCGGTTATTTTTGCTTCAATACCTTCGGGCACTGCAATATTTTCTTCCAAAAAAATCACCTAATAGACAAATGCTATTAATTTTCCGCCTATTTTTCCTTTTACTTCCTCATGCGATTTTACGCCGGTTGATGTGGAAACTATAAGAGTCCCTACATTTACTGCAGGAAGATACCTTTTTTCCCATTTTTCATACTCGTCTTTTTTTACAGTAAATTGTGGCAGGATTGCTTTGCAGTCATTTATGTGCCCTTTAAGCATTACTTTTATTTTTCCGCCTTCAATCTTGTCAACAACGGAAAAATCGCCTACATATCCTTTAGTTTTCATGATGCTAAGCACGGATTTAAGCATATTTGACTCTATTGTAAGCATGCATTCTTTTTTCCCTGCATTTTCTGCGTTTTTCATAACACTTAAAGCATCTGCGAGCGGATTATGTCTCATTTTAAAACCTCTTTAACTGTATTTCTTAAAACCCAATGTTTTTGCCTGTTCCCTAAAGCATCTTCTGCAATAGTTAAGGCCGTATTTGCTTATGACACCCATGCCTTTTTTGCCGCATCTTCGGCATACTGCATTTCCAAGGCCGTTTTTTCGGTCCTTTGGAACATTATGCTTCATGAATCTAGCAACTTTTGGCTTTTTGTGTTCAATAGCCTTTAATGATTTTTTGTATTCACCCACGTAATCACCATTATTTTGCTATTCGAATGCCTATTTCTTTTTCGGCAAACGAGATTGCATCTCCTTTATTTATTTTGTGGTTTTTGGGCAGTTTTCTTTTCTGTATTTTTCGCCTTTTTACCCTAAAACCTGCTCTCTCAAGAGAAACATTTACATTTAAGCCCAACATACCAAGCTTTGGATCGTATTTTTGTCCCGGGATGTCCAGATATTCTTCAACACCGAAACCAAAATTTCCTTCATCATCGAAGTTGTTGCAAGAAAGTTTGTTTTCTTTTGCAACAAGCACTTTCTTTAAAAATTCAATACCTTTGTTTTCTCTTAAAGTGACTTTAACGCCTATTGGAAGCCCTTTCCTGATACGGAAAGTTCTGGCCCTTCTTGTTGCAAGAGTCCGTACAGGCTTTGCATCGGTGAGTCTTTCTGCAAGAGAATATGCTTTTTCAATATTCTCTCCCGACTCTTTTAATGCAATGCTCAAGGTTACTTTTGAAACCTTGATATTCCTCATCGGATTCTCTTTTTTATTATCTTTTTCAGACATTCAATATCACTTGTTTTCTAGCGTAATTTCCGGCGTTTTCTCGCCGATTATAAATGCATATGATTTAAGGGTTGTTGCTTCTTTTTTATCAGCTGTTTCAATCACTATTTTGCCTTTTTCCATGCCGGAAGGATTTATTATCTTTTTTACTTTTCCGGTAATTCCTGCATGTTTTCCTTTTGTAATCATTGCCATGTTTCCTTCTTTCATCTCTAGTTGTTTTTCGATTTTTTGGTCTGGAAGGGAAATTATGATGGTGTCCCCGGTATTGTATTTATCCTCTTTTGGTTTTTTTGCATCTTTAACAGCAATTGTAATGTTTCTGCCGTCATGAAGGTTGAGCTGGACTGCACCGGTTTTTATTGTTGTTTTATTGTTTATCCTCACAAGCTTTCTTTCTGATTTTTCTTTTGTAATCTTTGCAAGCACAAGTTTTCCTTCTTTTGCAATAACACGATAATATTCTTTGGTTTTAGGGATTGAAACAACATCCATAAGCCCTACGGGGTATTTGTGGTCTCCTTTTTTGGTTCCGTCAACAAAGACATCGCCGCGAGCAAGTATCTTTTTTGATTCTTTTGCAGTGTCTGCGTATTTCAGGATGTCCCGTAATATTACCTGCAATGGTATGCATTCTCTTTTTGCGTGTGGCCCCGCATTAGGGCAGACTATGAATTTTGTTTCTTTTTTCTTTACAGGAATATGTTTTGATGCTCCAAGTCGTTTCATGTGCATAATAATCACTCTTTTTTAATCTCTTCTTTTTGCTTTTTTTCTTCGGTTTTCTTTTCTTTTCTCTTTATCGATTTCTCTCTCTTTACATCTTTTAGGTCAGGTTCTGTTATCTGCAGGCTTGATGGGTGAAAAGGTACCTGAACTTCGGTTCCGTTCACTTTTTTTGTTACGAGCCCTGAGATGTAGACTTTTGTGTCCTTTACAGATATTTTGGTTACTTCGCCTGTTTTTCCTTTGTTTTGACCGCGTGCGACTTTTACCCTGTCGCCTTTTTTAAGTGTGAAAGATCTTCTTTTGTATATGTTTTGAAGTGCTTTTGACAGATTGCATCCCAAAAGCTTTCTTTTTATGTTAATAGTAGCATTATGCACATATTTTCTTTGTTTTCGAGGCTGCTTGCTTTTGTTCCAGTTTTTTGAAAATTCTTTTTTCATTCACAAACACCTTTAAACTATTGTCCTTGCAATTTTTCCGACAGTCGGGAAGCGCTCAACACACTCCTTTGCAATAACATCCTTTATTTCTTTCCCTCTTGGTTCGTTTTTTTCATCAAGTAATACAACAGCATTGTCCTGGAATTTTATCCAGTTTCCCTGCGGCCTTCTGTATGGCATTGCCTGCCTTACAACCACAGCCCTTACAACTTCGTGCTTTATTTTTTGCGTTCCTTTTTTTACTGCGCACTGGACAACATCTCCAACGCCTGCGCGCGGGTGTCTTCCGCGAGCTCCGCTGAAGCCCTTGACAGATATTACTTCTACGACTTTTGCCCCGGTGTTGTCAACACACTTAAGTACAGTTCCTGTCTGTATGCCTTTTGTTGTCTTTGTGCTTATTGCTTTCAATATATTCACCTAAAGCTTCTCAATTATTACGAATTTTTTTGTCTTGGATAAAGGCCTGCATTCGGCAATTCTTACTTTATCGCCTTTATGCGCCTTTATGCATTTTGGGTTGTGTGCAGATACTCTTGATTTTCGTCTCATGTATCTTTCGTATTTTGGCATTGCTGCTGTGTGGTGCCATTCGACTGTTGCGCTTAAATCCATTTTGTCAGACACAACAACTCCTGCGAATATTCGTCCTCTAAGCTTAAGTTTTCCGTGATAAGGGCAATTGGCGTCCTCGCAGCTTGCGCTGGGCAGGTTTTTTACAGGTATTCCTGTGTTTTTTACATCCATTTTCCCTTTTGTTTTTGTTTCACTCATATTGCATCCCATTTTTTTGGTAATTTCTTTTTTATGCGCTCTTC
>DAOVNB010000051.1 GCA_030630425.1 archaeon
GCTGCTGCAAACACAATTGAATATGTTATGTATTTTTCACCATATAGGCAGCCAATAAGCATTCCTGCAAGGATAATTGAAACTCTTTCTGCGCGCTCAAGAATGCCTCCCATGTTTTTAATTTTTTCTTCTGTTAATGTTTTTTTATGGTCTGCATATACTTTTGCAAATGAGGTCATGCAGCTTCCAAAAAACAAAAGCATGAAAAGCCAGATATACCCGGGAAGATAGAATGCCGGTATGATGTAAAAAGCGAGCCCGAAAAGCAGGAATGCTTCTGTAATCCGGTCTGATATTCCGTCAAGATATGCGCCGATTGCGGTCTCTTTATTTTTCCTGCGCGCAACAGCGCCGTCCACGGCATCGCAAAATACAGCGGCAAGGAAAAACACAAACCCGTAAAAAAGGAATTTTTTGTAAAGTGCTAAAAACCCAATAAATGCAAACAGTAGTGATAGAATTGTCCATGATGTGGGGGATATGGGTATTTTTGAGAATATAGTACCTAAAATATCGCTTATTTTTTTTGAGGTGTTGGGATAACGGCTTTTAAGCATTGCAATCACTAAAAAATTTATAAACCTGCATGTTTAATAATTGATTGATTGGTATGGGTGGATGTCTTACAGTACGGAAAAACTGAACACTTATTTTCTTTAGCATCCAATATATGTTTCATGCGATTACTTTATAGTCTTTTTTCAATTAAATTTAATTTAGGTGGTTTTTATGAGTGATGTTGTTGTAACGCTTCCGGACGGGTCGAAAAAGAATGTTTCAAAAGGCACGACAATAAAAGATATTGCATTTTCTATAGGCGAAGGGCTTGGCAGGGCTGCTGTTGCCGGGAAAATTGACGGCTCTTTAGCGGATTTGTCAAAACAGATTGAAAAAAATTCTAAAGTTGAAATAATAACGACAAAATCAAAAGAAGCACTTGAAATTCTCAGGCATTCAACAGCGCATGTTTTGGCTTCTGCTGTTGTTGAATTGTTCAGGGGCGCAAAACCCACAATAGGCCCGGCTATTGAAGACGGTTTCTATTATGATTTCTATGTTGAAAAACCATTTACTTTAGATGATATTGAAAAAATAGATGCAAAGATGAAAGAAATCATAAAAAAAGATGAGTTGTTTGAACGGTCTGAAATGACGCTAAAAAAAGCAATTGAATTTTACAAAAAAGACAAAAACAAGTTCAAGCAGGAAATAATCAAAGAACACAAGGACGAAGTGCCGTCTTTTTACAAAATAGGAAAATTCATGGATTTATGCAAGGGACCGCATGTTTTATCAACAGGTGCTATAAGCGCATTCAAGCTTACAAAAACATCGAGCGCCTACTGGCGCGGCGATTCGAAAAAAGAGAGCCTGCAGAGGATTTACGGGACTGCATTTTTCAGCAAAAAAGAGCTAAAAGAATATCTTGAGATGATTGCGGAAGCAGAGAAAAGAGACCACAATAAAATAGGGCGAGAGCTTGAGCTTTTCACAACACATGAATCTGTAGGACAGGGTTTGCCTCTTTTGATGCCTAAAGGCACAAAGATGATTCAGATACTTCAGAGATTTGTAGAAGATGAAGAGGAGCAGCTAGGATACTTGCTTACAAAAACACCGTTTATGGCAAAAAGTGAACTTTACAAGATTTCGGGCCACTGGGATCATTACAAGGACGACATGTTTGTGATTGACGGGAAAGATGAAGTTCTTGCTTTGAGGCCAATGACCTGCCCATTTCAGTTTATAATATACAAATCAAAGTCAAAAAGCTATCGCGACCTTCCTATAAAATACAATGAAACATCAACGCTTTTCAGGAACGAGGCTTCGGGTGAGATGCACGGGCTTATACGGGTTCGGCAGTTTACATTGTCTGAAGGGCATGTAATCTGTACACCACAACAGCTTGAGAGTGAATTTAGGGATGTTATTGACTTGATTAAGCACTTTATGAAAACACTCGGTATTGATAAAGATATATGGTACCGGTTTTCAAAATGGGATCCCAAAGACAAAAAGAAGTATATTGATAACCCTAAAGCATGGGATGAATCACAGAAAGCCATGAAAAAGATTCTGGATAACATGAAACTCGATTATGTTGAGGCAGACGGCGAGGCAGCATTCTACGGCCCTAAGTTTGACATACAGTTCAAGAATGCCTATGGGAAGGAAGACACCATAATAACTGTGCAGATAGATTTCGCACTTCCAGAGCGTTTTGACATGACTTATGTTGATAAAGACAACACAAGAAAAAGGCCGATGGTGATACACCGGTCATCTGTTGGCTGCTATGAACGGACGCTTGCAATGCTTATTGAAAAATACGCAGGCGCGTTTCCAACGTGGATTTCGCCAGTGCAAGTAAAACTGATTACAATCGCAGACAGGCATGTGGGCTATGCGGACAAAGTCAAGGAAAAGCTTGAGGCTTTAGGCGTGCGTGTTGAAGAAGACTATAGGACCGAAACTGTGGAATATAAAATTCGTGAAGCTCAGCTTGCCAAAATTCCTTACATGATTGTTCTTGGAGATAAAGAAATTGAGAAGAAGAAAATTACTGTCAGGACGCGCGCAGGCAAAGTGTCTTATGGCGTTGATGCTGACAAGTTTGTAAAAGACATTGTTTGCGAGATAGAATCGAAGAAGATTTAGGGTCTTTTGTTATCTTTTTTTAACTTGATAGTTTACAGTATGGTAGTATAGATATCTCAATATCTCAATATTATAATGCGTTGGAGTTTTAATGTGTTATTATGAAAACATGCTTTTATTTCATTATTCGATTATCTCGTTGTATTGTTATTATTTAATATAGATATTAGAATATATGGGTGTCACGATACAAACACATATAAAGCTTTGCAAAGAATAGTTTTCATAAGTTGTTGGAAGCTTTTATGTCTCAGTAAGGGGGACTAATTTTTCTTTGAAGTATGCGAAATGTTTAATATTCTTATGTGCTATTTACATTCATGAAAAAGCTTTTACGAACCGGGGCTGAAGCCAAGATTTATTCTAAAAACGGGATTCTTTCAAAAGAGCGAGTGAAAAAAAGTTATCGTATAGATGCAATTGATGATTGTTTAAGGAAAAGGAGAACCAAGGCAGAAGCAAAGCTGTTGGAGAAAGCGCGCGCTCTTGGTGTTTTAGTTCCAAAAGTTATGAGTGTTGAAAAATATTCAATAGATATGGAGCTTGTCGATGGCGCGCGGCTAAAAGACACACTTGATGCACGGAATACGACGGGATTTGCCAAAAAATTAGGACGTATGATTGCTGTTCTTCATAAGAATGATATTATTCATGGAGATATTACAACTTCTAATGTTGTTGTGAAAGAAAAAGAGATATATCTTATTGATTTTGGGCTTGGTTATGTTTCTCGCGGTGTGGAAGATAAGGCTGTTGATTTGCATCTTTTGGAATCGGCGCTCTTAAGCACACATTCCACACTTAAGGACAAATTTTTTGGCGCTTTTTGTGAGAGTTACAAAAAAGAGTATTCTGATTCTACTGCTATTTTTGTTCGAATTGATGAGATACGGCAAAGGGGCAGGTATGTTGAGCGATAACAAACCTTTAAAAACATTATTGTCTATTTAGTGTTAAAACAAGGACCGTATTGGTGCTTTCGCACGAGTGCGGATCGGATTTTGAGGGCGCTAAATTGCGTTTATACTTTTTCTCAAGATTCTCCTAAAAATAAAACATCGAGGCGTTAAAAATGGTTCGGAAAACTGTTGTTTTCCTCCCATTTCAAACATTAGAGACATTGGAGATGGTTTAAAATGGCAAGAATGCATACAAGAAAGAAAGGAAGCTCAAGAAGCAGAAAACCTGCAGATGCAGAAAAACCAAAATGGGTTGACTACAAAAAAGACGAAGTTGAAAAACTTGTTGTGAAATTACGGGGTGAAGAAAACACCGGAGCAAAAATAGGGCTTATACTTCGCGACCAGTATGGTATTCCTTCAGTAAAAGACATAACGGGAAAGACATTAACTCAGATTTTAAAAGACAACAAGGCTGCAGGAGAATTGCCTGAGGACCTGACAAATCTTTTAAAAAGAGCTGTCCTGGTGCAAAACCACATGGATAAAAATAAGAAAGATGTCCACACAAAAAGAGGCCTTCAGTGCATTGAATCGAAAATAAGGCGGCTTGGCAAATACTACAAGGCAAAGGGCGTTCTTTCGGCTGACTGGAAATACACTAAAGAGAAAGCAAAAACAATGGTTCAGTAAGTTTAGGACAATTTATATGCTATTTGCGGGAATCAACTTCCCGCAGGCAAATTTTTCTTTAAGATAAAACAATTTAATAGTTGTTGTTCTTGTTAATGATATGGATGCAAAAAGAAAGCTAATGGATCTTAAAAACATTGCAAAAAATGTCGCGAAACCCATTTTAAAAGAGCAAGGCAGCATACAGGTTGTATCTCATTTTGATGCAGACGGCATTTGTGCGGGTACTATAATGTATAAGGCACTGCAGTATCTTGGTAAAACATTTGAGCTTTCTTTTGTAAAGCAGCTTGACAGTTCAGTTCTAAAGTCAATGGCATCAAACCCTAAAGATATGATAATTTTTACAGACCTTGGAAGCGGCCAGCTTGATATAATACGAAAATATTTTCCTGAAACAAAAATTGTTGTTGCGGACCACCACCAGCCGGTTAATTTTTATTGGAGTGAACTGAGTCATTTAAATCCTCATTTGGTTGGACTTGACGGCAAGGATGATATTTCAGGTGCAGGCATTGTGTATATTCTTTGCCGCGAGCTTTCAGTGCGCACAAAAAATCTTGTTGAGTTTGCACTTGTCGGGGCTGTCGGTGATATGCAGCAAAAGGGCGATGATTTTTTAGGTATCAACAACCTGTTTTTAGAAGAGGCGGAGTTTTTGGGGCTTGTAAAAAAAGAACGAGGCTTGAGGCTTTTCGGCCGTTATACAAGACCATTGCATAAAGCGCTTGAGTATTCTACAGACCCTTATGTTGAGGGTATTTCAGGCTCTGAGTCCGGGGCAATACAGTTTTTGTCGGATTTAGGGATACCTGTAAAGACACGCAATGGAGATTGGAAAACACTTAGTGACCTTACAAAAGCGGAGGAAAAAAAGCTTGCAACAGCGCTTGTAATAGAGTCTGTGTCTTCAAACGGAGATTCCGGCAAACTTATAGGGTCATTATATCGGCTTTCAAATAATTATGATATACGGGAATTTGCAACACTACTTAATGCGTGCGGCAGGCTGGACCAACCGCTTGAAGGCGTAAAGCTTTGTTTGGGTTCGCGCAAAGTCGCAGATGATATTAATAAAGAATACCGAAGGAGGCTTGCAAGAGCTGTTTATTGGTATAATAAAAACAAGAAAGGTTTCAAGAGGACTAAAAATGCTATGTATATTGTGGCTGGCGATAATGTTGATGATAATTTTATAGGCACGGTCTTATCGATTGCAATAAGAAAAGGAATTGACACAAATATTCTTTTTGGGTTTGCAAATACTGGAACTGCGGTTAAGGTCTCTGCAAGGGCAAAAAAATCAAGAGATGGGATTAATTTGGGAAAAGCAATACGGGAAGCATCCAAGCGAGTCGGCGGCGAGGGCGGAGGGCATACAACGGCTGCCGGCGGAAAAATACCCAA
>DAOVNB010000087.1 GCA_030630425.1 archaeon
ACTGCAAGAATACAGCAGGTTGGTGTTTATGCGGGCCCAAGAAGAGTACAAATGGGTTCTATTCCTGTAGGTAACATAATTGCTGTTACTGGTATCGGAACAGCATCGTCCGGAGATACGATAACAGACCTGGAACACAAGGACACTGCAGCTTTTGAAGGAATACAACATGTTTTTGAGCCGGTTGTTACAAAATCAATTGAAGTTAAAAATATAAAAGACCTTCCAAAGCTTATTGATGTTTTAAAACAGCGGTCGAAAGAAGACCCGACGATTCACATATCAATATCAGAAGACACCGGGGAGACACTTGTTTCTGCTTTGGGCGAGCTTCACATTGAGGCGAAAATTGAGCGGTTCATAAAAGAGCGGGGAATAGATATTGTTGTTTCAAAACCAATTGTAATATACAAAGAAGGCGTTTTGAAAGAATCACAGGAATTTGAGGGAAAATCACCCAATAAGCACAATAAATTCTTCATAAAAGTGCAGCCAACAGACCCGAAAATTATTGAGGTGCTTCTTTCAGGCGAGATTCCACAAGGGAAATTAAGAAAGCAGGACATTACGGATGTCGCATCAAAGCTTGCGGATGCAGGAATGGATAGAGATGAGGCAAAAAAAATATTATATGTTACTCACGGCAACATGCTTGTAAACCTTACCCGCGGTATTGTGCAGCTTAATGAAGTAATTGAGCTTGTGATGGCAGGTTTCCAGCAGGTGATGGATCAAGGCCCTTTGGCGAATGAGCCGGGTTTTGGCATAAAGATTATGCTTATGGATGCAAAACTGCATGAAGATGCAATACATCGAGGGCCTGCACAGGTGTATCCTGCTGTTCGGTCTGCGATTAAAAATGCAATGCTTGACGGCGGGGCTTCAATCTATGAGCCAAAACAGGTGCTTCGGATTGATTCTCCGATAGATGCTATGGGCAATGTCACAAAAGAAATCCAGAACAGGCGTGGCCAGATTATGGATATGACCGAAGAGCTTGGGATGACAATCATTACAGCAAAGCTTCCTGTAGCTGAGATGTTCGGTTTTGAGGCAGGATTAAAATCTGCAACAGGCGGTCGGGGTTTCCAGGCGCTTGTTGATGTTGTGTATGAAAAGCTTCCAAATGACTTACAGCAAAAAACAGTTCTTGCAATAAGAAAAAGAAAAGGCATGAAAGAAGAAATGCCTCATGTAGAGCAGGAACAATAAACATTCTATTAGTGCGCCTCTGTTGAAGAGGCGCGGCCCTCCGAAAAATGCGTTAAATCAGTACATGAAGCATTTATTCTCTGGAATCCATAATAATTTCATAACCGAAAAACCGTAAAAAATAGCCATATCCTGTTGGCTGCATGCATTGTAATATTTTTAGCAAGCAATGTGATTCTGTCTATTCGTCAGAAGGCGGCGGGCCGATAATATCTTCAATGAAGTTCAAATTTTTCTTGACATAAGAATCCAAATCGCGTGTTTTGATAGTTTGGGATTCTTTACTTTTTTCTCCATCTTGTATGTTTTTTTGCAATACGGTCCAGTCGGGGTCTAAATGCCATTGGTTAAGATTTCTTTCATGTCTTTTTCGTTCCACAGAAACCAATGCATTTGATGCCGGACCCCTCAATAAAATGTTTTCTTCTGTGTCGTATGCTGTTTCTTCAAATAAGTGCAATAAGTCAAGAAGGTATCCTTCCGGTGGTTCGTTAGGCAATAATCTTCCACGCAAAGAATAGAGTTTTGTCGCCATTATAAAGCCAAAAGAACTAATGTTTTCGTTTCCGTCATTCGTATAATTCATCAATAAATCGTATATTTCCTGGAAAGAGTCATGCGGTTCATAGTTAATTTTTTTAATCTCGCTTATAAATACTGGCAATATTCTGCCTGCAGTAATCTCTCCTCCTTCGAAAGTGGCATATCTTTCAGAACCAAAAACAAGATTCTTTGTAATGTAGTTTATAGTTTCTTCAAGTTTATCATATCTAGATTTGTTAAGTTCGATTAAATCTGGGTTTCCCATATATTGGCCCGCCATAAATTCCACCTAAAAGTCCTAAAACACAGTAAAAAACCAAATTTTATAAAGGTATCTGCATTTAACTACTTAGAAATCATTAAATATGGCGCACATTATCCGGCAAAGCCTTAAAGAACAAATCCTTTTGCATCTTCTACAAGGCCCATGCCGGAGCCAAGTTTTTTCATATCGAGTTTTTTGCCTTCTATATAGACATCCGTCACCTGTGCAATGTGTTCTGTATATGTGAAAGAACCAAGCCGCTTAAAAACAAACTTATGTGATGAATAACTTTTCATAGAAACAAAAATATTTCGCTTGTTGTTTGTTATAACCCAACGGGGGAATTTGCTGCCATATTTTTCAACAATTATGTCATCTACAGCATATGTTTTCTTGGTTTCGTTATCGTAAAATTCAAAGTTGCTTTTTAATCGATAATCAAACTTATAAATATTAAAATGCGGCACATAATAGGTAAAAACAGAGCCATTGGAAAATACAATCCGCCCCCAATACCAGGGCACAAAAGGACCCACCACAATGACTTTCTGGACATAGCACTTTCCTTTGAAGTTCTTGTTGTTGAGTGTGCCTTCAAAATCAAAATAAAGATTTATAAGTGCATACCCGAAAAGCCCCTTGAAAAAATGGCTGAACTCGAAAGGATTGCTTTTATCTTTAGGGCATGTGATTTTCAAAGAGCATATTTTTGTCTTATTTTTAACAATATCAAAACCGTATTTCGGATAAGTGCCAAAATATCTGATGTGTGCATTGTTTTTTTCGGAAGCCGTAATTGTATTGTCTGCTATGGCTATTTTACATGCCTCATCAAAGACCAACTGTTTTTTGCTATCAAAAAACCACGAGGTCATAAACCCTTTTCTGCCGTCTTTACATGTTTTAAAATCAATATCTTTGCTGTTTATTTTTAGGTTATTTGTGCCTGAACCAAACATTGCAAGAAGCTGGCGATTATCTTTTGGGTCTGTTGAGACGAATTTTAGGAACCAGTATTCTTTTCCATATGCCGGCAGATTTTCAAAGCAAAAAAACATCGGATCTATCTCTTCTTCAAGAGTTTTTGCCTTTTTTAACCTGTTGATTGCGTCGTACTTCTGCCTGATTGAGCTTATACGATCCTGCACCTGTTTTTTCTCAATTTCTGAAAGCTTCTGTGTATATTTGTCTAACGCCCGTGCCAGCTTGTTTTTTACATTTCTTGTAATATCTGCAACCATGTGCTTAATTGGTGCATGAAACATATATATTTTATATATGGGGGTGCATAAATTCAAAATAAAACACAAAACGAAAACAATAGTGCATATACTCTCGACTGACCCTGTTACGAAGTGTGCGCAACATTTATAAAAGTTATATTAAATAAAATCCTTGTCGGCTTAAAGAAAACTGTTTCTAAAAGCAGCAAAGATATACGGCAACCTTTTTAAAGGTTAAATATATAGTTATTAGCTAGCACCACTTTTTGTGGGCTCTACAACAACTATGATAATATATGAGGTGTTATGGATATGGCAGATAAACCACACATGAATCTGGTAACGATTGGGCATGTTGACCAGGGAAAATCAACACTAATCGGAAGAATGCTGTGGGACACAGGAAATGTTCCTGAACAGCAGATGAAAAAAATAGAAGAAAAAGCAAAAGAGCTTAAGAAAGAATCATTTAAATTCGCGTTTTTAATGGATACTGTAAAAGAAGAACGAGAACGTGGTGTTACAATTGATGTGATGCACCAGAGATTCGATACCGCAAAATACTATTACACTGTAATCGATGCTCCCGGCCACAGGGATTTTGTAAAGAACATGATTACAGGCGCATCCCAGGCAGACGCTGCAATACTTGTGCTTGGCGCAAAGGACGGTGTCATGCCTCAGACAAAAGAGCATGTATTTTTAATAAGAACTCTTGGCTTAAAGCAGCTTGTAGTTGCTATAAACAAGATGGACGAAGTAAAATTCGAAGAAGCTGCATACAAAAAGGCAGTTGAGGATTGTTCAAATCTTTTAAAGACTGTCGGTTTCAATCCGGCAGACATAACATTTATCCCACTTTCTGCATGGACCGGCGACAATGTCGCAAAGAAATCAGAAAACATGGGATGGTACACAGGAAAAACACTTTTAGAAACACTAGACGACTTTACACCTCCTGAAATGCCTGTAGGCAAGCCATTAAGGCTTCCAATACAGGATGCATACACTATTACCGGTGTAGGTACTGTTCCTGTAGGCCGTGTTGAGTCCGGAACAATAAAGCCCGGAGAAAAGATTGTTTTTATGCCTTCTGGAAAGACAGGCGAAGTTAAATCCGTTGAGATGCACCACGAGCAGATGCCTATGGCAAAAGCAGGTGATAATATCGGGTTTAATGTACGAGGCCTTGGAAAAGGAG
>DAOVNB010000116.1 GCA_030630425.1 archaeon
CCAAGACCGCGCTTTTCAAGCGCCCGTATTATAGATGCCTGATTGTATCTGTTCGGTGGTTTTGTCTCTTTTTCATGCAGGTTTATCTTACGAACATCAACATTATCCCCCTCTTTTAAGTCTGGAAGTGTGACTTCATCAAGTTTAACATAAGGCGCATACAATTCAAACCAGTTTTTTGCTATAGTTCTTGCACCTTTTGCAATAAAGATTTCATTCTCAACAGAGATAGCAATCGTCATTGATTCCCTAACAGCTGCTTCTCCAAAAACAGCAAGGAATCGTTTTACAATGAGATCATATATTTTTTTGTCGCGAGCGCCTATGTCTTTTGGTCTCTCTCCGGTGGGGTGTATTGCCGGGTGGGCATCATCTGTTTTTGCCCCTTCATTAGGTATGAGTTTTGTTTTAAGAACAATACTTGCAAGCTTATCGTATTCTATATTGCTTTTAAGTTTTGTTATTATTGTCTTAAAATCAAGAGCCGCCGGCAGTTTTTGAGAGCTTGTTCTAGGATAGCTTATTGTTGCCTGCTCGTATAGAGTTTGTGCTATTTTTTGGGTCTCTGAAGGCTTTATTCCAAAGAGCTTGTGTGCTTCAACCTGCAAATCCGTGAGATTAAATGGAGTTGGTGGGCGAGTCTTGTATTTTTTGCGATCTGTGTTTAAAACAGAACCATTTTTGCCTTTGCATTTTTCAAAAATTAGATTTGCGTCCTCTTTTTTAGAAAATGGGTTTTTTTCATGCAATGCAGAAAAGTCTTTTGTAATGGCCTCAAGCTCAAAATAAGGTACTGGCGTAAATGCCGCGATTTCTTTTTCTCTTTTTGCAAGAAAATAAAGTGCTGGCCCCTGTACACGACCAGCAGTTAGAAGTTTGTATCTTCCCGCATGCCTAACTGCAAGCGTTAGTGCCCTGGATACATTAATACCGAAGTAAAAATCAAGCACATGTCGTGTTGTTCCGGCCTCAGCAAGCCCGAAAAATATATGCGGCAACGCATTATCGAATGCATTTGAAAGCTCAGTTTTGGTGAGTGTTGAAAATTTCATTCTTTTAGCATCTTCTTTTTTGCATGCAAAGCGCAGTATATTATATGCAATTGCCTCGCCTTCAATATCAAGGTCTGTTGCAATAACAAATGAGTCTGCATTTTTTGCAAGTTTTTTTATAACCGTTAGATATTTTTTTGAGAATGCCGCACCTTTGTCTATCTCTGATGTCGGAAGCCACTCAACATCAAACACCGGATATGTCCAGTTTTTTGATTTTGCGGCAACACCATATAAATGGCCAACTGCACAGGCAACAACAACATCTTTTCCCGAACGGGAAAATTTTTGGTATGATACTGTGCCTTCTTTTATGGTTTCTGTTTTGCCTTCAGCAAGTGCTGCTGCAATTTTTCTTGCCGCACTGGGCTTTTCTGCAATTATGAGCTCGTAAGACATACCATACATAAAAGAATAGTAGTTTTATAAAACTTTAGAGTGTGCAAGTCTCACAAAAACACAGGAGTTTATGATTTTAGGCGAAAGAGACTAGTTGGCACAAGAACAACATCAAAAAACATGAAACAAAAACATGCGCCTGTGTATGACATCATGCGGATTTCACGATTTTTGTCTTTCCACCCATATACGGCACAAGAACTTTCGGTATTTTAACAGACCCGTCTTTTTGCTGATAATTCTCAAGTATTGCGACAATCATTCGCGCAACAGCAACAGCAGTTGAATTCAGCGTATGCGCAAGGCCTGCTGGAGACTCGCCAACTTTATTGCGGTATTTTATATTTAGCCGCCTTGCCTGGTAATCCGTACAGTTGCTGCAGGATACAAACTCCCTGTATTTGCCCTGCCCTGGGAGCCACACTTCGATATCGTATTTTTTGGCCGCAACAACACCCAAATCTCCGGTGCAGATATTTACCACCCTGTACGGTAACTCTAACATTTTAACCAGTTTTTCTGCTGTTTTGATTAATTTCTCGTGTTCGGCCCATGATTTTTCAGGATGGGCGTAGATAAACATCTCGATTTTCTCAAATTGATGCACTCTAAATATCCCTTTTGTGTCCCGCCCATGGCTCCCGGCTTCGGTCCGAAAGCATGTTGAGTACCCTGCGTATTTTTTAGGTAGTTGTGCAGCATCAAGTGTTTCATCCATATGAATTCCTGCAAGTGCCTGCTCAGAAGTTCCAACAAGATACAAATCCTCATTTTCTATTTTGTATATATCTTCAGCACCAACTGGAAGAAATCCCGCACCTTCCATTACTTTTTCTCTTACAAGCATAGGTGGTATAATCAGTTCATATCCCTCTTTTTGAAGTTGGTCAAGCACAAAACGAATGATGGCAAATTCCAAAAGAACTGCATCGTTTTTAAGGTAATAGAATCTCGCACCGGACACTTTAGCCCCTCGTTCTAAATCAAAAAGATCCAAATTTTCTCCAATATCTATATGGTCTTTTGGCTCAAAAGACATTTTTTTTATTTTGCCTATTGTGCGCACTTCTACATTTTTTGTATCATCCACACCTTTAGGCACACTTTCATGCATTATATTTGGAACCCTTAAAAGCATATAATCTATCTTAACTCTCACATTTTCTATTGTTTTTTCTAGCGCATCTATTTTTGATGCAACTTTTTTCATTTCAGCTATCTTTTCTACTGTATCTTTTTTTTGTTTTTTCAGGGCGGAAATCTCAAGAGAAACCTTGTTTCTTTTGCATCTAAGCTCATTTACTTTGTTTATTGACTGCCGCCATTTTTTGTCTTTTTCAAGAATGTCTGCAATCCATTTTATCTTTTCTTGATCCCCTCTTTTTTCAAGATCTTTTATTACAAGTTCCGGAGTTTCCCGAAGGAGATTTATATCAATCATAAAATCACAATCACTATATCAATATATGCATACTTATTTACCCCAACATTTATATCTTTGGCGCAACAATACATTAAAGAGTACTATGGTGTTTGGGCTATTTTTTAGGAATTCGGCAAAAAAAAGAGACTCTCAAAACAAAGAACAATTTTCGGAGTTCAAAAAAACAACAGACATGAAATACGCTGATTTGCGCGAATTGGTTCTTGGAAGCAAAATTGAGACAACTTCTAAAATTAACGATATTACACACGCACTACGCGTTCTCGATGAAGACATAGTCGATATTAAGCAAAAGGTTGACTCTAAGCACACACAAAACAACCCACAAATACCACGAGTACAGCAGCAGATGGCGGTTCTTGAAAACAAAATCAATCAATTGCATCAAAATCAAAAAGATTTGATGATTTTTGGGAAATTGGCAATACAAAATCACGATCATGAAATGAGTTTAAATGATCGTATATGTGCCGTTGAACAATCAATCAAAAATCTTTCAAAAACACAAATTGTTTATGGCGAACAGTTAACTGACTCAGTTAACTTAACCAATGCAAACTTAACCAATTCAGTTAACTTAACTAAACTAAACCAAAAAGCAGTTAACTTTGAAAACGATAGCAGGGACTATGACGAAAACACGGAACTAAATCCATACTTAACCAAATCTGGTTTAGTAAAGTTAACTAAACCAAGTTTAGTAAAGTTTAGTTTAGTAAAGTTTAGTAAACAAAATGATGCCCTTGCACCCCAAGAAAAACAAATTCTTTTTTATCTGTACAATGTTC
>DAOVNB010000006.1 GCA_030630425.1 archaeon
AAACAATTACACAATGCCTGACCCGGGCTGCAACGGGATTACGGTAACAGACCAGAATGGGAAAACAGGCATATGCGAACTTGCAATAGAGCTCAACTGTACAGACGGCGCGGATAATGATATGGACAGGGACTTCAACCCGGGTGCTGATGGCCTTACAGGTGTGGGCGGTGCAGACTGCGATGATTATGACTGCGCAGGAAAAGGGAACTGTCCTGTCATTGAGACCACCAACAAGACAGACGGGCTGGTGCGCGATTTCTTCTATTTCAATGGAACTGTCGGGTGGTCATGGGATAACAACAGGACAGATATGTGGTGCCTTGATGGAATTGACAACGACCTTGATTATTACGAGTATCAGAACAGGAGCGGTTTTGCAGTGAATACAAGCGGAGGGGTCGACTGCATATATAATGACGGAGTGCGCAGCAGCTATACATACACCTACGATACTGACTGCAACAATACCGCAATTGGTCCTGAAGGACAGAACTGTGAACTAGGTGTTGAATTGAACTGTACTGATACATTTGACAATGATCAGGATTGGGGCGTCACCGGAATATATTTTGCGGGCTTAGGCACAGGAGCTGACTGCGATGATTACAGCTGCAGGAGCGGAGGCGTGTGTCCTGTAATTGAGGGTGGTGTGTGCACAGAGGTATCCTGCAGTGCAATTGAAAATACATGCCTTGATGGAATTGACAACGACCTTGACAAATACAACAATGACGGTTACACAGCCAATTCAAGCGGCGGTGTTGACTGCGTATACCAGAGCAACCTTTGGGATTCTGACTGTAACAATACATACATAAATGTCTCAGGTATTGTCGGCCTCTGCCAGCTTGGGGTTGAGCTTAACTGTACTGATGGTTTCGACAACGACAGGGATAAGGACTACAATGCAGGCGGGGATGGTGTTCTTGGCGTAAATGGCTCAGACTGTGATGACTATGACTGCGCCGGAAAAGGAAGTTGTCCTGTTGTAGAAGCCAACTGTTCAGACGGGATAGACAATGACTTAGACTATGCTGTTGACTGCGCGGATCCTGACTGCAATGAAAAGCCCGGGCCTGGTGGAGTTTTCTGCACTGCTGATGAAAGCGGAATAGAAATGTGCGGCAATATCTATACTTCCCAAGCGCCGCCATATAATGTTGGTGATGCGGCGGATGATGACAATGACGACGCTGCTAACTGTTATGATGCAGGCTGTTACAAAAAAGGAAGTGTGTGCGGTGTCTGTCCCGAGAAAGAAGATTATGTGATTGATTCCTGCGCAGACGGGATAGACAATGAGCTTAAGATTATGGGCCTCCCATATCTTGATGAAGGCACATCAAAATATAATCCCGGCGGGCAATATAACCCGTATGGCTATTCTTCTGACGGGGCTGACTGCGCAGATTCCGACTGCGCAGGAAAACCGGGACCAACAGGGGCGCTCTGCAGCGCAACAGAGGCAATCTGCAATGACACTATTGACAATGACATGGACGGCCAGACAGACTGCGAAGATTCCGACTGCAGCGGATATTCTGCGTGCATTACCCCCTCATCGTATGTTGATACAACATGCAGCGCGCCATGTGATTCTATAGGCTCTCCTGTAATGAAAACAGAATACTTTGGCAGCGGAAATTTGAGGGTGGTATATAACCAGTTCGTATACCGTGGCGAGAACCTGACAGTGCGTTTCATAAACGAAACCCCGATTACGGTTGCAAACCCGTATTTTTCTGTTGGCGGTGATGCGGCTGAGAGAATTCCTGTAGTGTTTAATGCATCTACATTAAGCACATATCTTGATGGGATGATGACTGGCTACGCAAAAAGTGTCGAGAGCCAGGAGTCAAAAAGCCTTGCCGCAGACTGCGTTTCATGCACAACAGATGAGGGAGCGAACATCACGCTTGTAATCACAATTCCCGAAACTGACAGCGTGATAGATACAAGCGATACATACACTTTTGGTGTGCATGCAAACTTTATTACCGGAAACCTTATTGACGGCACAATAACTGTGGATGTTCTTGAAAACGAGAAACCGACTTCAGTTGTAGTGACGCCTCTTGAAGGTATGGAAATAAACCGGACAAGCACAACGGATTTAATAACTGTAAAGCTTAATGCAAGCGATGAGACCGGCAACACATATGACTCAGGCATTGAAACATGTGAAGTTGCAGTTGATGCGCCTTCAGACTGGGTCAGCAACACAGGATGCGTATTTTCGCTTTCAATTACAGATGACGGGGCCCACACGATATATTACAGGGCAAAAGACAACTCAGGAAATGTAGAGGATTACAATAACGTGTCCTTTAGCATAACAACAATACCTGCCCAGAGCGGTGGTTTCTACAACATAAGCGCTTCTGAACCTTTAAAGAGCCATTATAATCATTCGGAGATGCTTGTTTTCGGCGTAAACTTCACTTCAAACTATGCTTTTGCTGCAGGAACATGCGGCGTGTGGCTCGAAAACAGTACAGATTCCGTATTTGCCGATGATGCGATTTTGACACCATACGGCGCGGGAAACAAGTATGCGAACTGCAATGCATCTATTAATCTGACTGGTGTTTCTTTAGAGACATATAATGCTATTGTTGTACGGGTGAACGATACAAACGGGAGGGATGGGGTAAGTGCCAAAACGACAAAATTCTTTAAATGCTTACACAAGACAGCACCGAATGGTAAATTGATTTGTATGGATGCCTGTGAAACAAATGCTGCGCCGACAGTAGAAAACATATCTGTGCGCCCAATTCCTGTAAGAAGAAGCGTCAACATAACTGTTGAGGCAAATGTGAGCGACAATGATGCGGGCATGTTAGGAGAACTCAATACCGAAGGTTATCCGAGGGTATGGTTCAAAAAAGAAGGTGAAGGCGCATATATAGACAACTATGTATGCAACACCACAGCTGATAATTATACATTCAACTGCAGTGTGTTCATTGCGCCTACAGACCCTATAGGCAACTGGAGCTACAAGGTTGAAGCGCAGGACATGCTTGGTGCAAGAAGCTTTCTTGAAAGTGTGTTCGAAGTATTCAGGGTACGGCTGAAAGTAGATGTGCTTGACAACACTAATTATCTTCTTTACAGAAACGAGACATACAACATGTCGCTGCCGTATAATACCACAATCACAATCAACATAACAAAGGAAGACGACAATACCACGATGAACAATTCGATGATATACTTCTATTACAAGGCATTGGGCGAAAGCAAGGTTTTCATCGGCACAAACATATCAAATGAATCAGGAATCGCAGAATATACCTGGAACCCTTTGGATGACATTGCCCCAAAAGACTATGACATTTTGATGGAAGCAACAATAGGAACTTATGACAATTCCACGCTGACACCACTGCCTGTTGAGATCTGGGGCTGGTCAAAACCTGAATGGTCCCAGGCAGCATCACTTAATCTGGATGTGCCTGCAAACTTAAGCTGTGCTGTAAAAAGGACATTTACTGGTGAAAATATTGCGTATTATCCTGCAACGCTCATATATAACAAAACATACATTGACAGCAAGCACCTAAAACAAAATATGCCCTCAGACAATCTCCTTATCGCAGACACATATACAAACAGCACCGGGTATACAGACTTTGCATGGGCGCCCGATAATCTTGGCACATTTAACTTCACATGCATAATTTCAGACAACCAGACACTTAATTACAATGCGTCTGAGACCAACCACACAATTTCGGTCCAGATAACAGATGATATAAAGCCCGATATACTTTCCGTAAACTTGTCCAAGGCAACCCTTGATGTCAATTACCAGTCGCTCAATATCACGGCAAATGTTTCGGACAACTGGAAGATTGACACTGTCTGGGCCAATATAACAGGACCTTCGGGCTCTGTAAACAGGACGCTTGCAAATACAACAACCGATGATGAGGCAGGTGTGTGGGCTTTGGAATACACGCCAACTCTTGGCGCGGGTGAATACAGTGTTGTTGTTTATGTAAATGACTCTTCAGACAATGTTAACAGCAGCACTACCTATGCATTCACTGCCTTTGGTACAACAACAGGCACAACACAGACAAATGTGTTAAGCATAAACCTTGAAGGCATAACTGTTGATAACAACGGGACTGTGAATCTTGAAGTCAATGTCACAAACAACGGCCCTGCTTCAATGTATGATACTTATCTAAAATTCATCAAACCCGCGGAAATTTATGTGCCTCAGACAGATTATGGCATTATCCCCCCAACAACAAGCATGGTAAAAAATATAACTTTGAATGTCACGCGCGACCAGGAGACAGGCAACTGGAACATAGTGTTGTGGGCATCATGGAAAAATCCGGACAATACTTATGATGACGCATCAACAAATCTGATTCCTGTAAATATTATCCCGAACACATATCTTAGAATAATATCCCCGCCTTCAAAAACAATCGCGAATTATACAATAATTGATGAAACACGCGAGGCCGGCACAGTAACGCTGCAAAATTACGGGAACACCCCACTTGACAATATACAATTTAATGTTACAGGCAATATGTCTGCATCATGGATTATCTTTAATCCGGGAGCAGGACACAACATCACAAAAGAGACAGCAGATGAAAATATAGTGGTTTCCGTAAATATTCCTACAGGCACTGCGCTTGGCTATTATGAATCAAATATTACAATCAATGCATCAAACATTTCAGGCGGCTGTGCAACAAAAGCACAATGCGAAGATACTTTTAAAATTGAGATTGACCTGGTTGAAAACGAATGGACAAGGGATAAGGAGCTAATAGAAAAAACCGTTGAAGAGGAAAGCAGCGGAGTTTTGGAATTGCTGAATGTAAGCAATTACAAGGACAGTGCAATCCGGCTTGAGACTGAGACCAACAACTCTATCATATCCGCGAATGAATCAGCATTTACTATAAATGAGAATGAATCCCATATGCTTGCGATAACTTATGATGCTACTGGTTTGCCCAAAGGCGATTACCATGCAAAGATAACTCTTAAAAACAGCACGCTTATCCCCGACAGCTTGCATACAGATGTGATTATCCATATAGTCCCAATAGGGATTTACATAATTTCTCCTAATGAGACTAACAGGTTCACGGGTGCAGACGGCAACGGCGTTGTGGTTGGCGAGAATATAACAGCGCTTGTGAATGCAACTCTTATCGGTGTGCCGCTTGGCGAAAATCTTACATGGGCCGCGAAAATAAATGAAATCGAATGCACCGGTGTTTATGCGCTCTATGACGCGGGCAAACAATACTGGATAATAAACTGCAGCGCGCCATACATACCCAAGAACCCGATAAACACAACAATAAAAGTAATCGGGACATACAATGGCGATGCCCAGAATTATGACGAGAAAGTTGGAGTTGTTGAATACCGTGATGTGACGCCTCCTGAATTTTCAGATGTCACAGCGACAAATGTTCTTCCGGATAATAATTCAACTGTAAATATAAGTGTGGCTGTAAGCGACAACAAGGATGTTGACAGTGTCTGGGGCACTGTTACTTATGTAAATGAATCTAAGAATTCCTCCGAAGAAAACGCCACACAGCTTTCATGGAACATAACATTTCAGGAAGGCGCAAATAATGTGTGGGCCTCACAGCTTGAAAACATTTCAATTGCCGGCGACTACGATATACTGGTGTATGCAAATGACACTATGAACAACACAAACAGCACAACCGGTGTTTTTGAAGTATATGATATGATAAATTTTTCGGGATTGTTGACAGACAAAATAAATTCCGTCTATGAGCCTGTTGATACCATATTTAAATTATACCGGCCGGGAACAAATGTTGTTGTGCATACATTTAGCACTAATGTTACCGGGGGGTACAATCGCACAATTGCCAAAAGAATATATGACATGGAAATGGGACTTATTATTCCAGATACAGGTGAATATGACAGAATAATATTGTATAATGTAAGCACAAACATAACCGATGCAGGCATAAATAATGCATTGAAAATAGGGCATGTTCCACTCAATACCCAATCACTTCCGCTATCAACTAAAGGATATGGTATTGCCGGTCTTGCTGCTGAATCAAATTTTAATTTTACAAAAGCAGAAGTTATGATAAATTACAGCCTAAAAGCAATAAAAGGCACAATTCTTAAAAAAGACCTTTATGTTTACAAATGCAACCTATGGAATTTTGACACCCAGGTTTGCAATTCACTCCCATGGACAAAGGAAGTATATCGACCCGAAGAAGACACAAACCAGTTCATATTTAATATTTCTCACTTTTCTGCTTATTTTGTTGCGGAGTACTGCCCCGAATGTGTTCCTGCAAAAGAAGAAATTATATACAGTAGTGGAGGCGGAGGCGGATCATTCCCATATTGCGGCAACAATATTTGCGACATTGGTGAGAACTTCATAAACTGCGAGATTGACTGCGGGCTTAATGTAACCTGCGGCAACGGCATATGCGACCTTTTTGAAACAGAGGAAAACTGTCCTGTTGACTGCGAACTTAAAGGCACATCACCATTATCAATCAAGAGCACGCTTTCAGACATAAAGATGTTCCAGGGAGACGAAAAAACAGAAGAAATAAAGATAACAAATAACAGGCATTATACCATAAACGCTTCAATTGCCGTTGTAGGGGGCATAAGCCAATTCCTGACAATTGCCGAAAAAATAACTATCTCCCCACGCACGGCTATTACAATTCCCATACTTGTAAGTGTGCCCCTCAATACGACTTCAGCAGTATACTCCGGTAATGTGCTTATAACAACCAGGGGCCAAACGCAAAGTATTCCGGTCACAATAACTGTGATAGACAAGAATCTGGCATATATATCCCTAAAAATAATACCACTTTCAAATAAGTTTGAAACAAAAGGTGCTGCAAAATTCAGCATACTGCTTGAAAACAGCATGTCAAAGTATAAAGAATACGAAATTGAGCTAGAATACATAATACGCGATATACATACCGACTCAGATGTGTATACTAAACGCAAAATAGTTTCTTTTAGCGACAGATTGTTAGAAATATACGAAGTGCCGATACAAAAAAACAATATTACTGAAGGAGAATATTATTTCATCGTAAATGCATATTATCAAGGACTCAAGCTTTTTTCAAAAACAGAGACTTTTGAAGTAGTAAATACTTTTTGGACACCTAATCGAATCAATATTTTGGTATTTGCAATACTTTCTATCATTCTTACATCCATTGCGGTTTACTCATATCAATGGCACAAAAAAGAGGTTGAAAAGAAGCAAAGATACTTCCAGCCGCACGATGTTTCTAAATTACCTCCGGCAACCGGAGGTATGTATGTGGGTAAAATCGCAGAAACAAGCATTCGTGCATATATTGATCCGAATATGCTTACAACACATGTATTGGTTTCCGGAAGCACAGGAAGTGGAAAATCCGTAAGCGCTTCTGTCATTGTAGAGGAAGCACTAAAGATGAAGATACCTGTTGTGGTGTTTGACCCGACAGCACAATGGACCGGTTTTGTGAAAGCCTGCAAAGACGAGAATCTGCTTAAGTTTTACCGTAAATTCAATATGAAACCAGAAGAATCAAAACCATTTAAAGGCCTGATATATGATGTAGAAACACCGAATATAGATATTGATTTCAAAAAATACACAAATCCCGGCGAAATAACAGTATTCAATCTTAATCAGCTGAAACCCGGCGAGTATGATCAGGCAGTTACCAATATTGTTCAGAGAATATTTGATGAGCCTTGGGAAGAATCCACTCAATTGAAATTGCTGATAGTCTTTGATGAAGTGCACAGGCTTCTTGAAAAATACGGTGGCAAGGGAGGATATATCGCACTTGAAAAGGCATGCCGGGAATTCAGGAAATGGGGGATAGGGCTTATCATGGCCTCCCAGGTATCTGCAGATTTCAAGGAAGCTGTTCAAGGGAATATCCTTACAGAAATCCAGCTGAACACAAAAAGCATGGAAGACATCCGAAAAAATGAAAACAAGTATGGCGAAAAATTTGCTACAAGAATAACAAGACAATCGGTTGGTGTTGGTATGGTGCAGAACCCCAGATACAATGACGGGAAGCCATGGTTTGTGAATTTCAGGCCCACACTTCACGACCCTCACAAGATACCGGGAGAAGAATTGGCGAAATATAAAAAATACACTCAGGAAATTGAAAAAATAGAAAAAATAATTGATGCTCTTGAAAAGACAGGTGAGGATACAACAGACCTCAAACTTGAGCTTAAGCTTGCAAAAGACAAGTTAAAAACCGGCAGGTTTAGAATGGCTGAAATATATCTGGACACTCTGAAAAAAAACATACATTATAATATGAATACAATATAGCTAATTAGATGTCTTGCATCACTTTGTAAAATATATGGCTGATGATTAAAAATGAAAAAAAGTTTAAAAAATCCCAAAATCCCGAATAGACCTCAGAATAAACTTAGTCATCTCACTGGCGCTCGAAGCTTTTCGAGCAAGCACGAAAATGGTTTGATTGGTTCGGGTTCAATCCTTTTGTTTGTTTTATTTATATGCGCTTTTATATTGGTTGACATTGCAGCGACAGTACAGCCAAATATTGCGATGGATTATAACACAACAATAAAAGGAAATCTTGCATTGTTTGGGGATTTGTATGTAACAGACAACGAAAACGAACTTCTAAACATCACAATTTACAATATCAATGCAAGCTCTTTGGAGGCTGTAAATTTAACAATACCCTTTGGAATAAATGTGACTAACATATATCCCCCAACAGAATGGCAGGCAGATAACACAACAGATGCGGGAGGCCTTATTGCAAAAATAATGTTTGTAAACACAACAAACAATTCCGCCATTGCAAATGGCACGCAAAAAATATTTTCAGTCAAATTTATGCTCAACACCACGAAACCAGACGAAGGGCCTTTAAATTTTACCATTGATGCTATTGACAACAAGGCACAAAACAATCTTTCTGAAAATATCACGCTAGTTGTTGATACAATTTTGCCTTCTGTATTGTGCAACCCATACAGCGTTTTCGGGTTTGCGAATAATACAGATATTATCTCTATTGACGGGAACATAACAATCTTATGTTCCTCTGAAGAAGGCATTTCTGCAAATGCCACAATACTTCACTATTTGGGCGCTTCACAGGATTTAAACTGGACACAAATCATGGAAAATTCCGGAACGCCTAAAGAAAATTATTCTACTGTTTTCTACATTGCAAATAACGGGACATATGACGGCACGAATCAAAGTTTAATCGTTCTTTTTGAAGATGCTGCAGGAAACAAAAAAAGCACAACCCTCGCGGTTAAAAACATAAGTATTGATACCCAACCGCCCGAAAGCAATCAGGTGTACATAAACAATATTTCTTTTGAATATAATTACGCAGGCGAGTTTGAATGGAATAAAACCGTAAATATCCTGCTTGATTCCTGGGACAATACAACAAATGTGACCTCTGTTTATGCAAATATGTCTGTTATTTTAGAAAATGGGACAAATATCAGCATTGGACCTGAAGTTTTCACAAATATTGAAAACAATACATGGGACCTGAATTTCACAAATACGCTCTTTGTCGGAAGATACACTGCAAATATAACTATTACAGATACAGTTGGCCTTACAAAAGATGAAAGTATCTGGTTTGACATTTACGAAAAAACATCATTTGAAGGAAACATGAACTATAATGCGAGCGCCTCACTGAATACAACAATTACATTCAACAAGGCCAATACAACAAGCACTGTGCATGAAGACACAACAGCCGGGGATGGCGCGTATAACCTGACAATCGGAAAGCGAAAATATGATATTGTGTATAAGACAACATACCCCATTACAAATTATACGAACGGGGAGGCGCATTCGATACTAATCACTTCTTTGGACACAAACACTACCAACAGCACAAAGGACATTATCAGGATATTTGATTTTAAGCTGAATGAAAGCCAGATATCCGGGATGAACAACTCGATTTCAATCATCGGTCTTTGGTTAAACGGCAGCGTAAAGGAATATACAAACAACATTTCAGTTAAGCTAAATTTGTCAAAATATGCAAACCCCTATAACATCAACGGGACACTTCTTCACCTGTGCGACAGTTGGGATGGGGATATATGCAATAGTTCTTATAATGTTGAAGCCGGAAAAACAGATATTGATTATATTAAAAAAACAATAACCTATACAACAACAATACAAGAGATGTATCACCTATCAGATTCTCAAGTCGCTGATAAAAACAGGACTTTGTGGTTTATAGCATTTGAACCTGAAAATATCATGTTTGAAGCGACAGACCCCATAATAACAAATGATAACACTAATCTAACCCTAAAATTTTACAAAAGCGGCACAAATCTGCTTATAGAACAGGCGGAAATAAATCCCAACAACCAGACCAATATTTCAATATATAATGAAGAGTATGACATACATGCCGAAATATATCAAACATATGATAACAGCAAGAACCTAATAGAATTATACAATGTCAGTATGCCTGTGATTGCCAATGGGTCAGGAAATGTCACAAATATTTTGAACTTCAGGTATCTTGATTACTGCATTGATTCTTCCTGCACGCAGACAACCATGCTTGATAATCTTAAATTGCCTTTGGATACAATCGGTAGAGGATATGCCGGAATTTCGGTAAATGCAGACAATCTTGTTTTTAGCAGTGCAAATGTGACTCTCAATTACACTAAAGCATATTATGTTGAAGATTCATTGAGCCGACCGATTTCATTAAATAATATACGCGTTTACAAATGCGCAAAAGAAGATCCGCTATTATGTGAAATCGGCGATTGGACAAAAATTACAAATTTTGAAAAACCAACGGATAAAAAAATCGTAAAAATCCCTACAACTAGCTTTTCTACATATGTACTCACACAGTATCAGGCATATAACCCCCCTCAGGATATTAAAAAAAGCAGCAGTGGAGGTAGTGGTGGTACTTTTGGCACTTGCGGCGATAATGTCTGTAGCATTGGTGAGGATTTTATAAACTGTCCGCAGGATTGCGGGCTTAATATAACCTGCGGCAATAACATTTGCGAATTTTTTGAGACTATGGATAATTGCCCGGTAGATTGTGCAATACACGGAGCGTCTCCAATTGTTATTGAGACAACAATGAGCAATGTAAATTTAGACTTAGACTCACAGAAACTATATGATTTGTGGATTACGAATAACCAAAATAAAACAATTGTCGCAGATATATATGTGGTTGGAGAAATAGGCAAATTTGTTCAGCTGGATATAAAAAACAGAAACATTGAAAATTATTCTTCAGAACTCATCCAGTTTTATGTTACGGTTCCCGCTTATTCGGTTACCGGTTATTACAATGGGGACATTGTTCTTGATTTAGGAGCTGAAAAACATAATCTGCCGATAAGCATGACTATAAGCAATTTGGGAGATACTAAAATTGACATAACCGTTAAAGCAAAATCAAAAAAATTCTCTTTAGGATCCATTGCAAAATTTAACATAGAAGTAAACAACTACGGCGCAATAAAAAATATACCTTTGATTCTGGAACAAACCATCAAAAATGTTTTAACAGACAATGTGCTTTATGTCAAAAAAACAAACATTCTTGTCGAAAACAGGACAACAACTTATGTGTTTGAGTATTCAATAGCTAAGGAAAATGTTTCTCTTGGAAATTATTATCTTATCACTAAGTTAGGCGGCGGCGACATTGCGGAAGTAGTTGCAACAACACCGTTTGAAATTGTAAATCCTTTTTGGACTTCAAAGCGCATATTCTTCACAACATATCTTGTGATTCTGCTTGTGCTTTCCGGTTCACTTTTTTATGGTTATAGGCGTTATAAGCAAAACAGGCTTGAAAAAATAAGATATCTCCTACCCTTAGATTATTCCAAACTGCCGCGAAAAACAATAAATTCTTTTTGGTTGGGGTATGTGGCCGATACAAAAAACCGTGCATGGTTTGATTCTGATGACTTAACCACGCACTTGCTTGTTTCCGGAAGTACGGGAAGTGGAAAATCCGTAAGCGCTTCTGTCATTGTAGAGGAAGCGCTTAAAATGAAGATACCTGTTGTGGTGTTTGACCCAACAGCACAATGGACCGGTTTTGTGAAAGCCTGCAAAGACGAGAATCTATTGGATAATTATTCTAAATTCAATATGAAGCGCGAAGAGGCAAAGCCATACAAAGGAATGATATTTGAAGTGGACAGGACGGATGTTAACATCAACCTAAAAAAATACATGAATCCCGGGGAAGTCACCATATTCAATCTTTCCCGGCTAAAACCCGGGGAGTATGATATTGCTGTCATGAATATAATACAGACAATATTTGATGAGCCTTGGGAAGAATCCCCTCAATTGAAATTGCTAGTAGTCTTTGATGAAGTGCACAGGCTTCTTGAAAAATACGGCGGTAAGGGAGGATATATCGCACTTGAAAAGGCATGCCGGGAATTCAGGAAATGGGGGATAGGGCTTATCATGGCCTCCCAGGTATCTGCAGATTTCAAGGAAGCTGTCCAAGGGAATATCCTTACAGAAATCCAGCTGAACACAAAAAGCATGGAAGATATAAACAAAATTAAAAGCAAATATGGTCCGGAATTTGCAAAGAGAATAACAAAGCAGTCAATTGGTGTGGGGATTATTCAGAACCCCCAATACAATGACGGGAAGCCATGGTTTGTGAATTTCAGGCCCACACTTCACGACCCTCACAAGATAACAGAAGAAGAATTAAAACAATATGATGCTTTTGCAAAGAATCTTGAAGAAATAGAACAACAGATAATAATGCTTGAAAAAGAGAATATTGATACAACAGATATTCGCCTTGAGTTTAAACTGGCTTAGGACAAGCTGAAATCAGGCCGCTTTAGAATGGCGGAGATATATCTGAATGTGCTTAAAGAAAATTTGAAAAAAATTAGGTAAACCAGATTATTATGAATTAAACAAAAATCTTATCGGCACGCAACACAAATCAACTTTAAATAACTGGTTTCAAAACTAATAAGTTATGGCAAAAAAGGCAGTATCTTTGGTTCAGGAAAATATCACAATTAAGGGTGCAAGAGAACACAATTTAAAAAATATTTCTGTGGCTATCCCGCGGAATAAGCTTACTGTGATTACAGGGCTTTCCGGTTCCGGTAAATCAACGCTTGCGTTTGATACTCTTTATGCTGAAGGCCAAAGACGGTATGTTGAATCCTTGTCCGCTTATGCAAGGCAGTTTTTGGGTCTTATGAACAAGCCCGATGTTGATACGATTGACGGGCTTTCACCGGCAATATCAATAGAACAAAAAACAACCTCAAAAAATCCGCGCTCTACTGTCGGCACAATAACAGAAATAAATGACTACCTTAGGCTCTTGTTTGCACGAATAGGCCGCCCCCATTGTCCGGAATGTGGTGATGAGATTCGCGCCCAGGGCACAGATGAGATGGTTTCAAAAGTTATGCGGCTCCCCGAAGGCACAAAAATACAAATTTTATCTCCGGTAATACGAAAAAAGAAAGGCACCTATGAACACCTTTTGAATCAATTCGCAAAAAAAGGATACACAAAAGTTAGAATTGACGGCAAAATACAGGGAACTGATGAGGAGATTGAGCTTGACAAGCAAATCAGGCACAATATAGAAATAATCGTTGACCGGCTAACTATAAAACCCGAATCAAAATCAAGAATAGCTGACTCTATAGAGACAGCCCTTAAAGAGTCAAAAGGTCTTGTTCTAATTGAATATAATGGCGAAGAGATGATTTTAAGCAAAAATTTCGCATGCCCTAAATGCGATATAAATCTTATTGAATTTACTCCCCGCATGTTCTCATTCAACAGCCCTTTTGGTGCATGCCCTGACTGCCAGGGATTAGGCATAAAAATGGATTTTGATCCTAATCTTGTAATTCCGAACAAGAAGCTTTCAATATCGGGTGGGGCAATAGCGCCTTGGTCTCGCCACTTCAAAAGCTTTTATATGCAGAAATTAGTATCTATTTGCAAACATTATAACATTCCTGTTGATGTTCCTGTTGAAAATCTGGATAAGCAAATGATGGACATACTTTTTTATGGCTCAAAAGGTGAAAAAATAAAGACGGTTTATCATCATAAACATGATGACGGCTATTGGGAAACGCATACACCGTTTGAAGGTGTTATAAACAATTTAAGGCGGCTCCATTTAGAAACTCAATCAGAGAGACGAAAAGAAGATATGCAAAAATACATGCGTGAAGACCTGTGCTTAACATGCAATGGAGGACGGCTAAAAAAAGAAGTAACAGCTGTTACCATAAACAAGCTGTCTATTGTAGACATAACTAACTTTTCAATAACGGAGGCAAAACTATTTTTCGACAATATTAAGCTCAAAGAACAAGAGCGATTGATATCAAATCTTATATTAAAGGAAATAAAGTCGAGGCTTTCTTTCTTATCAAATGTGGGTCTTGACTATATCACTCTTTCGCGCTCAAGCGGAACACTTTCAGGCGGCGAGGCACAGCGGATTCGCCTTGCAACTCAAATCGGCGCAAATCTTACAGGCGTTATGTATGTTCTTGATGAGCCGTCCATAGGGCTTCATCAAAGAGACAATAAAAAGCTTATAAGCACTTTAAAGCATCTTCGTGATTTGGGCAATACGGTGATTGTTGTTGAGCATGACGAAGAAACTATGCATGCCGCAGACCACATAATTGATCTTGGGCCAGGTGCCGGCATACATGGCGGCAAGATAGTTGCTGAAGGAACACTTAAAGACATAAAATCCTGCAAAAACTCACTTACAGGACAATATCTTTCA